>PLTJ01000067.1:0-7177 GCA_003164455.1 Acetobacteraceae bacterium | reverse complement strand
CACAGGAAGACCCACTTCTGCCACATATCGAGCATGATGTTGTCGGACAGCGCGAACCCGGAGCCGCCGTTCGCCAGCGCCGCCTGGAGTCGTTCCGAACGCGCGCGCTGGCCCGGGCTGCGCGGGCCGTGCCGGAAGAGCGGGGGCAGGTTGAGGTGGCGGATGGTGCCGTCCGCCTCCATCGTCACGCCGATCTGCGTCATCCCGCCGGCGACGTTGTCGGCGCCGAAGGCGGCATCCAGCACCTCGAGGTGACGGATGCCGTTGAGCTGGGGGATGATGAGCGCGCCGGGCGCGGCCGGGCGGATGGTGGCGATGGCGTCGTCGAGGTCGAAGGCCTTGCACGCGACAATGATGGCATCCCACCCCGGCGCCGCCTGTTCGGCCAGCACGGTCTTCACTGGCACCTGGGCGTCGCCGAGCGGGCTGCGGATGACCAGGCCGTTCTGCCTGAGCTGTTCGGCGCGGCGCGGCCGCACCAGGAAGGTGACGTCCATGCCGGCCGCCGCCAGCCGTCCGCCGAAATAGCCGCCGATCCCGCCGGCCCCGAGCACCAGGATGCGCATCACGCCATTCTCCGATCCGATTTGTCGCCGCCAGCTTGCCATTGTGGCTGAGGGTTGCCAATCCGGCCATCGCCCGGCCTTGCTTCGACAGGCACCACAAGACCGGGAACCGGCTCCGGGAAGCGACCGATCTAGGGCCGCGCGGAGGCGGCCGGGGCGGCATGTCCGCGCCTTACACCCCCGGCCCGAAGCGTCAGCCCTATTGTTGGTCCAGCCAGCGGTTCCACATACCTGCCATCGCTGCCTCGAAGTGCCTGGCAAACCTCGGCGCATCGAACAGCGGAGATGCCAGTACCTGCGCCCGCAACTGCGCCCGCAGCGCGGCGAGGTGGCCGAGGTCAGAGGCGAAACCGGCTGCCTTCGTGACATACGCATCGTCGTCGTCGGCGATCCAGTCCGGCAAGCCGGCGTTGCGGGCAATGGTTTCACCGGCGTGCGAGAGGAAGCGATCCCCCCGCCGGGTCAATACCGGCACCCCCATCCAAAGCGCCTCGCAACTGGTGGTCGCGCCGGGATAAGGGAAAGGGTCAAGAGCGATATCGATGCGGTGATAGGCGCGCAGATAATCGATGCGCGACGACGGCGGCTCGATCAGCAGGCGGTCTTCGTCGAGGCCGTGGGCGGCAAAACGGGCGCGTATGGTGCCGCGGACGGTCTGGTCCTGGAGAAGCTTGGCTTTGAGCAACAGCCGGCTGCCCGGCACCGCATTGATCAGGCGAGTCCAGACCGCCATCACCCGATCGTTGATCTTGGCCAGGTTGTTGAAGCATCCGAAGGTCGGGCGGCCGCTCGACAAGGCCGGCAAGCCGGATACCTCCACGGCCATGGCCGGCGGCGTGAAGCAAAGGTAGATCTCAGGCAGCGGCCACACCGTCTCGGTGAAATGATTGGATTCACCGGCGGGGGAGACCTGCGGATCCCCGATGATGTAGTCCATTTCGGCGACGCCCGTGGTGGCGAAGTAGCCGAGCCAGGTTGCCTGCACCGGGGCGGGCCGGCGGGCAAAAACCGGCAGCCGGTTGTGCGCGGAATGACCAGACAGGTCGAGCAGCACCTGGACCCCGTTGGCATGGATCAGTTGCGCCGCAGCCCCGTCGCTCAGGCCATGGATCGGCTTCCATGCCTCGACGTACGGCTTGATGCGCGCGGTCAGGTCGTCTTCGCGGTGATGCGACGGAAAGGCGGTAAACGCGATACGGGCCGGGTCCGCAGCGCGGAGCAGCCCTTCCAGGAAGTAGCCAACCGGGTGATTGCTGAGATCACCCGACACCAAGCCCACGCGCAGTGGCTGACCTGATGGCCATTCGCGCCAGTTGGTGAAGGCATTTTCGGCTTGCCTGGATATCAGGACACCGAATTGCCGCGCCATGTCGCGCATGGTTTCCGGCGGCTGGTGCGGGAGGTAGTTCTGCGCAAACAGCCGATTCGAGTATGCCTGCACGTAATCCGGCTTGATCTTCAGTGCCGTCGCGTAGTGTGCGACCGCCTCGTCCAGCCGTCCCTGTTCCTGAAGCGCCTTGCCCAGGTTGTTGTGTGCCTCCGGGTAGTCCGGCCTGATCTCGATTGCCCTGCGGTGGCAGGCGATCGCCTTGTCCGACTCCCCCTGTTCCATCAGCGCGATGCCCAGGTTGCTGTGTGCCTCCGGGAAGTCCGGCCTGATCTCGATGGCCCTGCGGTGGCAGGCGACCGCCTCGTCCAGCCGCCCCTGTTCCTGAAGCGCGACGCCCAGGTTGCTGTGTGCTTCCACGTAGTCCGGCCAGAGCCCGATTGCCCGGCAGTAGCAGTCCATCGCCTCGTCCAGCCGTCCCTGTTCCTGTAGCGCCTTGCCCAGGTTGTTGTGTGCCTCCGCGAAGTCTGGCCTGAGCGCGATTGCCTTGCGGAAGCAGGCGGCAACCTCGTCCAGCTGCCCTTGTTTCTGCAGCGCGATGCCCAGGTTGTTGTGCGCCTCCGGAAAGTCTGGCCCGAGCGCGATCGCCCTGCAGTGGCAGGCGACAGCTTCGTCCAGCCGTCCCTGTTCCATCAGCGCGACGCCCAGGTTGCTGTGTGCCTCCCGGAAGTCTGGCCTGATCTCGATGGCCCTGCGGTAGCAGGCGACCGCCTCGTCCAGCCGCCCTTGTTCCTGCAACGCGTTGCCCAGATTGTAATGGTATGCGGCGACGGTGGCGTCGATCGCGATTGCCTTGCGGATCATGTCAACGCCCAGATCATGGCGTCCGGCCTGGCAAGCGATTAGCCCAAGCAGGAACAGACCGTCGGCATGGCGGGGGTCGACCGCCAGCACCTGCCGGCAGAGCCGTTCGGCGTCGCTCAGGCGTCCGGCCTGATGGTTTTGCAGCGCGGCGGCGAACATCTCCTGAACGCCCGGGGCCGCTCGCTGCGTCACGCGAGTGCCCTGCTTCGCTTCTGCCCGGCGTTGTTTGCGGTTCATGTCTCTGCCGCTATATCCGAAATTCCGGCAAGGCACGATGACCGCCCGAGCCGCCCCGCATGCCGCCCATGCGGCGTGGCCACTGGCCGGGCATTCCCCCACGGTCCCCGGCGGTGGTAGATGTAGGCGTCATGGCAAACGATCCGCTCACCATCGCGCTCGGCAGCGACCATGCCGGGTTCCCGCTGAAGTCCGTTCTGGCCCGCGCCCTGCGCGACGCCGGGCATAAGGTGCTCGACTTCGGCACCCACTCGGCGGAGCGGGTCGATTATCCCGACTACGCCCACGCGGTGTGCCGCGCCGTCGAGGGCGGACAGGCCGGCGCGCAGGCATCTGCGTCGCCCCGCTTCGGCGTGCTGGTCTGTGGCAGCGGCGTCGGCATGTCGATCACCGCCAACCGCCATGCCGGCATCCGGTGCGTGCTTGCCAGCGAACCGGTGACGGCGAGCCTGGCGCGTGCCCACAACAACGCCAACGTGCTCGCTCTCGGCGGCCGTCTGATCGGGGACGACATGGCGCTGGCCATCCTGCGCGCCTTCCTCGCCGGCACCTACGAGGGCGGCCGCCACGATGCGCGCCTGGCCAAGCTCACCCCATCCGAAGGGAATCCTTGATGAACGACGCCGCGTCGCTGGACCGCTTCTTCAACGCCCCGCTGGCCGAAACCGACCCCGAACTGGCCGCCGCCATCGGCCGCGAACTGGCCCGCCAGCAGGATGGCATCGAACTGATCGCCAGCGAGAACATCGTCTCGCGCGCCGTGCTGGAGGCGCAGGGNNTCCTGGGCATGAGCCTGGCCGCCGGCGGCCACCTGACCCACGGCGCCGCGCCCAACCTGTCGGGCAAATGGTTCCGTGCGGTGCAGTACGGCGTCCGCCACGAGGACGGGCTGCTCGACTACGAGGAACTGGAGCGGCTGGCGCGCAGCGAGCGGCCGAAACTCATCATCGCCGGTGGGTCGGCCTATCCGCGGGTGATCGATTTCCCCCGCATCCGCGCCATCGCCGACGAGGTGGGGGCGGCGTTCATGGTGGACATGGCGCATTTCGCCGGGCTGGTGGCGGCCGGGCTGTTCCCCAGCCCGCTGCCGCACGCCCATGTGGTGACCACGACGACCCACAAGACGCTGCGCGGGCCGCGCGGCGGCATGGTGCTGACCAACGACGCCGAGATCGCCAAAAAGATCAATTCCGCCCTTTTCCCCGGCTTGCAGGGCGGCCCGCTGATGCACGTCATCGCCGCCAAGGCCGCCGCCTTCGGTGAGGCCCTGACACCGCAATTCCGCGCCTACCAGCAGGCGGTGGTGGCGAACGCGAAGGCGCTGGCGGCCAACCTGGTCGATCAGGGTTTTGCCATCGTGACTGGCGGCACCGACTGCCATCTGATGCTGGTCGACCTGCGTCCCAAGCGCGTCACCGGCAAGGCGGTCGAGGCCAGCCTCGACCGTGCCCACATGACGGCGAACAAGAACGCCATCCCGTTCGATCCCGAGAAACCGGCGATCACCTCCGGATTGCGCCTGGGCACGCCAGCCGCCACCACGCGCGGTTTCGGCGTGGCCGAATTCCAGCAGGTCGGGCGGATGATCGGCGAAGTGGTGGAGGCGCTGTCGCTATCCAACGATGGCACCAACGCGGCGGTCGAGCGGGCGGTGGGCGAGCGCGTGCTGGCGTTGTGCGCGCGGTTCCCGATCTATCGGCGCCAGGGCGCATGAGGGGTTCGACCTAAATGCACTGCCCGTTCTGCGGTCATGACGATACCCAGGTGAAGGACAGCCGTCCCAGCGAGGACGGCTCGGCAATCCGCCGCCGCCGCTTCTGCACCGCCTGCGGTCAGCGTTTCACCACCGTCGAACGCGTGCAGTTGCGTGAGTTGACCGTGATCAAGTCCGACGGCCGCCGGGTGCCGTTCGACCGCGACAAGCTGGCCCGTTCCGTGCGCGTCGCGCTGCGCAAGCGTCCGGTCCAGGAGGAGCGCATCGAGCGCATCGTCAACGGCATCGTCCGCCAGCTCGAAGCCTCCGGCGACAGCGACATCCCGAGCAAACAGATCGGTGAGTTGGTGATGGAGACACTGAAGGAAGTGGATGCCGTGGCTTACGTCCGCTTCGCCTCGGTCTACCGTAATTTCCGCGAGGCCAAGGATTTCGAAGCCTTCCTTGGCGCGCTGGACGACCCCACATAGCCCGCGATGGACGATCTTTCACATATGCGGGCCGCCCTGGCCCTGGCACGGCGGGGCCTCGGCAATGCCTGGCCCAATCCCTCCGTGGGCTGCGTGATCGTGCGCGACGGCCGCGTGGTCGGCCGCGCCGTCACCGCGCCGGGTGGCCGGCCGCATGCCGAGCCCCTGGCGCTGGCCATGGCCGGTGAGGCGGCACGCGGCGCCACCGCCTATGTCACGCTGGAGCCATGCTGCCACCACGGCCGCACGCCGCCCTGCACCGACGCCCTGATTGCCGCCGGGCTCGCCCGCGTGGTGATCGCCACCCGCGATCCGGATCCGCGCGTGAACGGGGCCGGCATCGTCCGCCTGCGCGCCGCTGGCATCGTGGTGGAGGAGGGGTTGCTGGCGAGCGAGGCGGAGGACATCAACGCCGGCTTCTTCAGCCGGGTGCGGCGCGGCCGCCCGCTGGTGACGCTGAAGCTTGCCTCGACCCTAGACGGGCGCATCGCCACCCATTCCGGCGAGAGCCGCTGGATCACCGGCGAGCCGGCCCGGCGCATGGCGCACGCGCTGCGCGGCCGGCACGACGCGGTGATGGTGGGCGTGGGCACCGTGCTGACCGACGATCCCGACCTGACCTGCCGCCTGCCGGGTTACAAGCCGGTCAGCCCGGTGCGCGTGGTGGCGGACAGCCATTTGCGCACCCGGCTCACCTGCCGGCTGATCGCCAGCGCGGCGCAGGCGCCGACCTGGCTGGTCGCCCGCGACACCGCCAGCCCCGAGCGCCGCCGCGCCCTGGAGGCGGCCGGCGCCGGCGTGATCACGGTGGCCGCCGGCACGATCGGCATCAACCTGGAGGCGGCGATGGCGGCGCTGGCCGATCGGGGCATCACCCGCGTGCTGGTGGAAGGCGGCGCCCAATTGGCGGCTGCCCTGCTGCGCGCCGACCTGGTGGACCGCATCGCCTGGTTCCATGCTCCGACGGTGATGGGCGGCGACGGCTGGCCGGCGGCGCAGGCATTCGGCACCGACCGGCTCGCCGCCATGCCGCGCTTCGTGCGCACCTCGGCCACCGAGTTGGGCGAGGACATGCTGACCGAACTGAGGAGAGCAGCCTGATGTTCACTGGCATCGTCACTGGCGTCGGCACGGTGCGCGCGCTGACCCCGATCGGGGCCGGCACCGACATGCGGCTGGTGATCGGCACTCCCTGGGCGGACGTTGCCATCCCGATTGGCGCCTCGATCGCCTGCGCCGGCTGCTGCCTGACCGCGGTCGCGGTCGGCGCGGACTGGTTTGCCGTCGATGCCTCGGCCGAGACACTGTCGAAGACCACGCTGGGAAGCTGGCGGCCCGGTTCGCGGCTGAACCTGGAGCGGCCGCTGCGGGTGGGCGACGAACTGGGCGGCCACATCGTCGCCGGGCACGTTGACGGGGTCGGTGAGGTGGTGTCGGTGCAGCCCGAGAACGGCTCCAGCCGCTGGCTGTTCCGCGTGCCGGAGTCGTTGGCCCGGTTCATCGCACCCAAGGGCAGCGTCGCCATCGACGGCGTGTCGCTGACCGTCAACGAGGTGGATGGGGTCAGCTTCGGCGTCAACATCATTCCGCACACTACCGCGGTGACCACCTTCGGCGATCTGCGTCCCGGCGCATCCGTCAACATCGAGATCGATACCCTGGCGCGCTACGTTGCCCGGTTGCAGGAGTGGCAATGACCGATCCCCTATTGACTCGCTCGCTTTCCGATTACCTGTGCTCCGCCGAGGATGTGATCGAGGAGGCGCGCAACGGCCGCATGTTCATCCTGGTCGACGACGAGGACCGGGAAAACGAGGGCGACCTGATCATTCCGGCGCAGTTCGCCACCCCGGATGCGGTGAACTTCATGGCCCGCCATGCCCGCGGCCTGGTCTGCCTGGCGCTGACCGGCCAGCGGGTGCAGCAGCTCGGCCTGCCCTTGATGAGCCAGTTGAACGGCACCCGTTACCAGACCGCCTTCACCGTCTCGATCGAGGCG
>PLTJ01000338.1 GCA_003164455.1 Acetobacteraceae bacterium | reverse complement strand
TGCCCAGGAAGGACAGCGCCGCTTCCGTCAGGATCGCGTAGCCGAAAACGAAAGTGCCCTGCACGATCAGCGCCGAGGCGAGATTGGGCAACAGGTGCACCGCCATGATCCTGAAGTCGGACGCGCCCAGCGCCTCGGCGGCCTCGACGAACTGCAACTCGCGCAGCACCAGCGTGGCGCCGCGCACGATGCGTGCCACCCGCGGCGTGTAGACGATGCCCAGTGCGATGACCACGTTGATCATCGAGGGGCCGAGCGCGGCCATCAAGGCGATCGCCAGCAGGATGTCCGGGAACGCCATCATCGCGTCGGTCAGCCGCATCAGCGCGGCGTCGAGCTGGCGGATATAGCCGGACAACAGGCCGATGATCACGCCGAGCACGGTGGCCACCAGCACCACCAGCGCGCCGACGCTGAGCGACTGGCGCGCGCCGTACAGCATGCGGCTGAGCACGTCGCGGCCGAACTCGTCCGAGCCAAGCCGGTGACGCATGTCGGGCGCGGCGAGACGGTGGGCGATGTCCATGCGCTGCGGCGGGTACGGCACGATCCAGGGCGCCAGCACCGCGACCGCCACCGCCGCGGCGAGCACCAGCAACGCCACGATCACCAGGCGCCGGCGCAGCAGCCGCGCGAGCAGCAGACGGGCCGGCGAACGCGGGCGGGAGGGGCTGGCTGTCATCGTTCCCGGCGCCTCAGAACCGCACGCGCGGATCGACGGCCGCGTACAGCAGATCGACCGCCAGGTTGATCAGCACGTAAATGCCGGAGATCACCAGCAGCGTGCCCTGGATCACCGGGTAGTCGCGGCGCAGCACCGCCGAGACGATCAGGTTGCCGACGCCGGGCAGCCCGAACACCGTCTCGGTCACGATGGCGCCGCCGATCAGGGTGGCGACGGTGAGCCCGATGACGGTCAGCACCGGAATCATCGCGTTGCGAAAGGCGTGGTGCACGATCACGCCCATCGGCCGCACCCCCTTGGCCCGGGCGGTGCGGACGTAGTCGTCCTGCAAGACATCCAGCATGCTGGTGCGGGTGAAGCGGATGATCAGCGCCGAGTTGGGCAGGCCGAGCGCCACCGCCGGCAACACCAGGTGATGCAGGTGCGCCAGCAGCCCGTCGCCGGGATCGCCCCAGCCGGCCACCGGGAAAAAGGGGTGGCGAACGGCCAGGTATTCGATGAGCGTCAGTCCGACCCAGAAGCTCGGCAGGCTGGCCCCGAACATGGACAGGGCTGTCGCCGCCTGGTCGATGACGCTGCCGCGCTTGACAGCGGAGATCACGCCGACCGGCACCCCGATCAGCACGGCGATGCTGGCCGACATGAGGGTGAGCAAGGTCGTCAACTGCGCCCGCTCGGCCAGCGCCTGCAACACCGGGCGGTTCAGGAACAGCGAGTTGCCAAGATCAAAGCTGGCGATCTGGCGAAGGTAGAGCAGGAACTGAACGGGCAACGGCTGGTCGAGCCCGAGCTGGGCGCGCAACGCGGCCACGTCCGCCGGGGTGGCCGACGAACCGAGCATGACCGCGGCCGGATCGCCCGGCACCACCCGGGCGATGATGAACACGATCACCGCCACCAGCAGCATGACCACGACCAGTCCCCCGGCGCGGCGCGCGAGGTAGCGGAGCACGACGGTCCCTCCCCGGCCCGGTCGGCGGCTAGCCGAGCCGCACGTTCCAGAAGAACGGCCACGGCGTGGTCGTGTAGCCCGTGACACGGGCCGAGCGCGCGGCCAGGTTGTAGAACTCGCCGACCTTGATCGCCGGCGCCTGCTGGAAGAACAGCCCTTGCAATTTCTTCCAATCCTCGATGCGCCGCGCCGGGTTGGTCTCGCCGTTGAAGGCGTCCATCATGGCGTGCTTCTCGGGGGTGTCCCACCAGCCCGGATAGGCCGGGTTCAGGATGGTGATCAACGAGGGCTCGGGCACGAAGGTGTGGTAGGTGAAAAAGGCGTCCCAGGCCTTCTCGTCGCCCCGGCGCTGCAACAGCGTCGCCCAGTCCAGCACTTGCAGATCGACCTCGAAGCCGGCGTCCTGGAGGTTCTGCTGCGCCACCAGGCTCATCTTGTAAAGGAAGTCGTACTGCTGCGAGGTCATGATGCGGATGGGCTGGCGGGCGTAGGCCGCCTGCTTCAGCAGTTTGCCGGCCCGCGCGGCGTCGTTCAGGTTGTAGGCCGTCACTGAAGCCTCGTCGTAGAACGGCGTTCCCTTGGCGTAGATCGAGCCTTCCACCGCGAAGAAGGACGGGTCGCCGAACGCCGCCGCCAGCATGTCGCTGTCGGACAAGGCGGCCTGCGCGGCCTGGCGCAGCACCGGGTTCGCCAGCGGCCCGGCCTTGCTGTTAAAGATCATCAACGGAAAGCCAAACGGCTTGACGGTAATCGGCGCCACCGCCGGCTTGCCGCGCAACCGCGGCAGCATTTCGGCCGGCAGGGAATCGGCGAACTGATATTCGCCCGACAGAATGCCATCGACGCGCGTCGACGGGTTGGGCACCGGCACGAAGCGGAGTTCCTCGATATAGGCGTGGCGTTCGCCGGCGTAGCCGTCCGCCTTGCCGGCCGGCGAGGTGTAGG
>PLTJ01000449.1 GCA_003164455.1 Acetobacteraceae bacterium | reverse complement strand
GCGGTCTTGCCCATCTTGGCGCCCGAGGCGGTGGTGATCAGCGGCGTGGTCAGGCCGAACACGGTGGCCGCTTCGGTGCGCCGCACCAGGTCGGCGCCGGAGACGATGTTGCCCCACTGGTCCGCGCCGCCCATCTGCAGCAGCACGCCGTGGCGGCGGAANNAGTGGACGCCGACGTCGCGCAGCAGCGGGATGTAGCCGAGGGCGCCGAGCCAGTCGTTGTTGTTCGGCATGATGGCGTCGGTGGGACCGTCGCCGAAGGTCAGGAAAGGGGCGAAGCAGCGGCGGATGCCGGCCGCGTTGGCGGCGATCTGTTCGTCGGTCAGCATTTGCCGCGACTCGTCCTTGCCCGACGGGTCGCCGATGCGCGTGGTGCCGCCGCCCATCAGCACGACGGGTTGGTGGCCGTGGCGTTGCAACAGGCGCAGCAGCATGATCTGCACCAGGCTGCCGACATGCAGGCTGTCGGCGGTGCAGTCGAAGCCGATATAGCCCGGGACGATCCCGGCCCGCAGCGCGGCTTGCAGGCCGTCGGCGTCGGTGCATTGGTGGATGAAGCCGCGCGCGGTGGCCTCGTGCAGGAACTCGGCTGTGGGCATGATGATAGGTCCGGACTGTTCGGCTGGGCAGACCGGGCTAGCACAGGAGGAAAACGGATGGAAATGCTGCGCGCCATCGGGCTGATGAGCGGCACCTCGCTCGACGGCGTGGACGCGGCGTGGCTGGAGACCGACGGCGAGCGGGTAGGGCGGCTGGGCCCGTCGTTGACGCTGCCGTACGACGCCGCGCTGCGCGCCGACCTGCGCCGCCTGCTCGACCGCGCGCCGGCGCTGCCGCGCGACGATCCGGGGGTGGCGGAAGTCGCGGCGCGGTTGACCGCGTGCCATGTCGAGGCGGTGCGGGCGATCGGCCGGCCGGCCGACATCGTCGGCTTCCATGGGCAGACCATCCTGCATCGGCCGGATCAGCGGCTGACCTGGCAGATCGGCGACGCGGCGCTGCTGGCGCGCGGCGGCGGGGTGCGCGTGGCCTGGGATTTCCGCAGTGCCGACGTCGCCGCCGGCGGCGAGGGCGCGCCATTGGCGCCGGTCTACCACGTTGCCCTGGCGGCGCCGCTGCCCCGGCCGGTGGCGGTGCTGAACATCGGCGGCGTGGCCAACGTCACCTATATCGGGGCGGATGGCGCCGTGCTGGCCTGCGATACCGGGCCGGGCAACGGACCGCTGGACGACTGGGCACACCGCCACGGCAACGATGCGTGCGACCGGGACGGCGAACTGTCGGCTCAGGGTCGGGTGGACGCGGGCGTGCTGGCGCGGCTGCTGGCCGATCCCTATCTCGCCCGGCCGATGCCCAAGTCACTGGACCGGCTGGCGTTCGGCGCGACCCTGGCGGCGAGCGGCCTGGCCGGACTGTCACCGGCGGACGGCGCGGCGACCCTGGTGGCGTTCACCGCGGAAGCGGTGGCGCGCACCCTGTTGCCACAGGCGCCGCGGCGCTGGCTGGTATGCGGGGGCGGGCGGCACAATCCCAGCCTGATGACCGCACTGCGCGAGCGCCTGGGCGCGGTGGCGCCGGTGGAAGCGGCGGGCTGGGATGGCGACGCACTGGAAGCGCAGTGCTTCGGCTTCCTGGCGGTGCGCGTGCTGCGCGGATTGCCGCTCAGCTTTCCCGGCACCACCGGGGTGGAGCGTCCCTTGCCGGGCGGACGGTTGAGCGAGCCCTAATCGGCGGCGAGCGCCATCAGGCGGCGCGCCATGGTCTTGCGGACGTAGTCCTCGACGTGCTCGGCGATGATGTCGGCATGCTTGGCGAAGACGTGGTCGCCGCCGGCCAGGATGCGGTAGTCGACGCTGACGTTCTTCTGGGTGTTCAGCTTGTCGACCAGTTTCTTCACGGCAGGCTCGGGCACGAGGTCGTCGGTGTCCCCGTGCAGCATGAGCCCACCGCATGGACACGGCGCCAGGAAACCGAAATCGTAGTGGTTGGCCGGCGGCGCGATGCTGATCCAGCCCGAGATCTCGGGCCGGCGCATGAGCAGCTGCATGCCGATGAAGGCACCGAAGGAATAGCCGGCGATCCACAGGCCGCCCGAGTTCGGGTTGACCGCCTGCATCCAGTCGAGCGCCGCGGCGGCGTCGCCGATTTCACCGATGCCGCCATCGTAGCGGCCCTGGCTGCGCCCGACGCCACGGAAGTTGAAGCGCATCACCGAGAAACCGAGGCGCTGGAATGCCTGGTATGTCGTATAGGTGATGCGGTTATTCATCGAGCCGCCATGCAACGGATGCGGGTGCAACAATAACGCCAGCGGCGCCCCGGTCTCCTTCGAATGATGATAACGACCCTCCAACCGACCATCGGGGCCGGCGAACATGACTTCAGGCATGGCGTTCCGAAATCCGTTTCCTATTCGCGCCGGTCGGGACCGACCGGGCTAAGACTTTGGTAAAACAACCGGTCTGCCGCTGCCGACCGGGCAAACTGCCGTTCCATGGCGACCGACCACTTGCCGATCCCATGATTGCTCCCCGAGCAACAACATCCACCACCAGATAGGCACGCCCTTTGTCAGAAGCGAGTCCCTGGCGTGACAAACGCAATTTCTTGACCCATGAACTCGGGAATGCTTGCTTGCACCAGAAGCCGTGCAGGGACGCGACCCCACACACCCAGGGACCGCTCCGGGCTGGGCCGCGGACCCGAAGCAGTTGGGACTATAAGTCGTCCGCCTCAACTTTCATAACGGAAATGTCGCATGGGGTTCATGTTTTTGCGCGAATCCATCAAGGCCTATCAGGACCGCGATCCGGCGGCCCGCTCCGCACTGACGGTGTTTCTCTGCTACCCGGGGTTGCATGCTCTCATCTGGCACCGGATTGCCCATGCGATATGGCGGGCGCATTTGTATTTGCCCGCACGGCTGTTTTCCCAGCTGGGACGATTCTTGACCGGCATTGAGATTCATCCCGCGGCGTGCATCGGGCGACGGTTTGTCATCGACCACGGCATGGGCGTGGTGATCGGCGAAACCGCCGAAATCGGCGATGATGTCACCCTGTACCACCAGGTCACGCTGGGGGGCACCTCGCTGGCCCACGGCAAGCGGCATCCGACCATCGGCAGCAACGTCATCATCGGCGCCGGTGCCAAGGTATTGGGCAACATCATGGTCGGCGCCAATGCCCGGGTCGGCTCGAACGCGGTGGTGCTGGAGTCGGTGCCGCCCGGCAGCACGGTGGTGGGCATTCCGGCCCGGCCGGTGGAGCGCAAGCCGGCGCACGACCCTGGGCCGCCGTTCGACGCCTATGGCACCCCGGCGGAAGGTGTCGCGGACCCGCTGCTGCGCGACATCGAGCAGATGCGGGTGGAACTGACCGCACTGGAGGCGCGGGTGGCACAACTCTCGGTGCCGCCGGCCCGCCCGGGCGCAACGCAGACCTCGGCGGAGTAGCTCCCATGCAGCTTTCCACCCGGGCCCGCTATGCGGTGATGGCAATGGTCGAACTGGGCTGCCACGAGCAGGCCGGAAGCGGCGGCTCGGTCACCCTGGCGCAGATCGCCGCCAACCAGCAACTGAGCCTGTGCTATCTGGAACAACTGTTCGGCGGGCTGCGCCGGGCCGGGCTGGTGCTGTCGGCCCGCGGCCCCGGCGGCGGCTACCGGCTCGGCCGGCCGGCCGCGGAGGTGACGGTGGCGGAGATCGTCGATGCCGTGGACGAGCCGATCCATACCACTCGCTGCACCGGCGATACCGGCTGCATGCTGAGCGCGGACGGCGGCCAGACGCACTGCCGCACGCACGATTTGTGGTACGAACTCGGTCAGCACATCAGGCTGTTCCTGTCCGCCGTCAGCCTGGCCGACGTGGTGCGGGGACGGGTCGCCGGGCGTGCCGGCCGGCTGCTTCTGCCGGAGGAAACATGACCTATCTCGACGCCAACGCCACTGAGACGCTGCGCCCCGAGGCGCGCGCGGCCGTGCTGGCGGCGCTGGACGGCGGGGGCAATCCGTCGTCGGTGCATGCCGCCGGGCGGGGCGCGCGGCGGCGGCTGGAGGAGGCGCGGGAGAGCATCGCGGAGCGCTTCGGCGGGCGGCCGTCGGATCTGGTGTTCACCTCCGGCGGCACTGAGGCCGATGTGCTGGCGGTGCATGCGCTGGGCGCCGGGCGGCGGCTGATCGTGGGGGCGACCGAGCACGACGCGGTGCGCAGCGCGACCCGGGGGGCCGCCGTGTTGGCGGTGGACGGGGCCGGGGTCGCCGACCTGGAGGCGCTGCGGCGCTTGCTGGCCGAAGGGGGGCCGGCGCTGGTCTGTCTGATGCTGGCCAACAACGAGACCGGCACGATGCAGCCGATGACCGAGGCGGGCCGGCTGTGCCGCCAGGCCGGCGCCCTGCTGCATGTCGACGCGGTGCAGGCGGCCGGGCGCGTGGCGGTTGATTTTGCCACCCTGGGGGCGGACAGCATGGCGATCTCGTCGCACAAGCTGGGCGGGCCGCAAGGGGCCGGCGCGCTGCTGGTGGCGCCGACGCTGTCGGCCGGGCTGGCGCCGCTGATCGCCGGCGGCGGGCAGGAACGCGGGCGCCGGGGCGGCACGCCGCCGTTGCCGGCGATCGCCGGCTTTGCCGCCGCCGCACGCGCGGCAGGCGGAGCGGCGGCGCTGGCGGTGCTGCGCGATGCCGCCGAGCAGGGCGCGGTGGCCGCCGGCGCGGTGGTACTGGGCGCCGGTGTGCCGCGACTGCCCAACACAACCTGCCTGGCGCTGCCCGGGGTGCGTGCGGAAACCCAGGTGATCGCGCTCGACCTCGCCGGCGTGCAGGTCTCCGCCGGGGCGGCATGCAGTTCCGGCAAGGTTGCCCGCAGCCACGTGCTGGACGCCATGGGCGCCGGCGCCCTGGCGGGCGAGGCGATCCGGGTGTCGCTGCCCTGGTGCGCCGGGCAAGCGGACGTGGCTGCCTTCCTGCTGGCCTACCGGATCATGGCGGCGCGGCTTTCGCGACGGGCCGCCTGAGCCTACATCACAGTCATGCCGCTCCGCCCCAATCGTCCGGTCTATCTCGACAACCAGGCCACCACGCCCTGCGACCCGCGGGTGTTGCAGGCCATGCTGCCCTGGTTCTGCGAACAGTTTGGCAACCCGCACAGCGTCGAGCACGTGATGGGCCGGCAGGCCGAGGCGGCGGTGGAACAGGCGCGAGCCCAGGTGGCGGCGCTGATCGGGGCGGAACCGCGCGAGCTGGTGTTCACCTCCGGCGCGACCGAGAGCAACAACATCGCCATCAAGGGCGCCGCCCGCCACGCCGCCGCCGCCGGCGAGACGCGCCGGCGGGTGGTGACGGTGGCGACCGAGCACAAATGCGTCCTGGAATCGGTCGCCGACCTGCGCGCCGAGGGGTTCGAGCCGGTGGTTCTGGCGGTGCGGCCGGACGGGTTGCTCGATCCGGCGGTGCTGGCCGAGGCGCTGGCGGTGCCGACGCTGCTGGTCAGCGTGATGGCGGTGAACAACGAGACCGGCGTGGTGCAGGATCTGGCCGGGCTGGCGGCGATGGCCAGGAGCGCGGGGGCGCTGTTCCACACCGACGCCGCGCAGGGCGTCGGCAAGATCCCGCTCGATGTCGCCGCCATGGGCATCGACCTGATGTCGATCAGCGGCCACAAGATCTACGGCCCGAAAGGCGTTGGCGCGCTCTATGTTCGCCGGCGACCGCGGGTGCGGCTGGCGCCGCTGTTCTCCGGCGGCGGCCAGGAGCGCGGGTTGCGGTCCGGCACCCTGCCGGCGCCGCTGATCGTCGGACTGGGCGAGGCCACCCGCCTGGCGCAGGCCGAAATGGCGGCGGAGGCGCCGCGGCTGGCGGCGTTGCGCGACCGGCTGGCGGAGCGGCTGGCGGCGATGGTGCCGGGGTTGGTGGTGAACGGCAGCCGGACGGCGCGCATCGCCGGCAATCTGAACCTCACTTTCCCGGTCGCGACCGCCGCGGCGCTGATGGCGGCGGTGCCGGAGCTGTGCGTCTCGACGGGCTCGGCCTGCTCCTCGGCCGAGATTGAGCCGTCCTATGTGCTGCGCGCATTGGGGCTGTCGGACGCTGCCGCCGGACGCACCTTGCGGATTGGGATCGGACGCTTTACCTCCCCGGCCGACATTGAATTCGCGGCGGCGGCCCTGGCCGCCGCACACACACGGATCGAGGCCTGACCGCGCCATGCCCAGGATGACCTTCATCGAGCGCGATGGGACGCGCCGCGACGTCGAGGCGCCGATCGGCCTGTCTGTGCTGGAGATCGCGCACAAGCATGGCGTGGACATCGAAGGCGCCTGCGAGGGGTCGCTGGCCTGTTCGACCTGCCATGTGATCATCGATCCGGCTTGGTCCGGCAAGCTGGCGAAGGCGACCGAGGACGAGGAAGACATGCTCGACCTGGCGTTCGGACTGGAAAAGACGTCGCGGCTCGGCTGTCAGATCGTCATGACCGAGGCGCTGGACGGGCTGGTGGTGCGCCTGCCCGCGGCAACGCGGAACGCGATGAACGGATGAGCAGCGATCCGGCCTGTTGCTGATGCGCGTGCTCGTCGCCATGTCGGGCGGGGTGGACAGCAGCGCGGTGGCCGGACTGCTGGCTGAGGCCGGTCATGAGGTGATCGGTGTCACGCTGCAACTCTACGACCATGGTGCGGCCACCGGCCGGAAGGGCGCGTGCTGCGCCGGGCAGGACATTCACGACGCGCGCCGGGTGGCCGACCACCTGGGCATCGCGCACTACGTCATTGATGCCGAGGCGCGTTTCCGCGACGCGGTGATCACCGACTTCGCCGATTCCTATGCCCGCGGCGAGACCCCGGTTCCCTGCATCCGCTGCAACCAGACGGTGAAATTCAACGACCTGGTGGCGCTGGCCGAGGATCTGGGGGCCGAGCGCCTGGCGACCGGCCATTACGTGCGTCGGTTGGACGGGCCGGAGGGCGCCGAGTTGCACCGCGCCGTCGATCCGGCGCGCGACCAGAGCTGGTTCCTGTTCGCCACCACGCGGGCGCAACTGGCGCGCACGCTGTTCCCGCTGGGCGGCATGCCGGACAAGGCGGCGGTGCGGGCGGAGGCGGGGCGGCTGGGCCTGCCGGTGGCAAGCAAGCCGGACAGCCAGGACATTTGTTTCGTGCCGCAGGGTACCTACGGCGATGTGGTGGCGCGGCTGCGCCCGGAGGCGGCCGAGCCCGGCGAGATCGTCACCGAGGCCGGCGAGGTGGTGGGCCGGCACGACGGCATCGCGCGCTACACGGTGGGGCAGGGCAAGCGCCTGGGCATGGCGGCGCAGGCCGGCGGGGAGCGCCGCGTGGTGGTGGCGCTGGACGGTGCGCGGCGACGCGTGGTGGTGGGACCGGCGGGCAGTGGGACGCGTCTGGTACGGCTCGACGAGGTCAACTGGCTGACGCCGGCGCGGACGCTGCGCTGCGCGGTGAAGCTGCGGTCAGGCGATTCGCTGCGCGCGGCGGAGGTGGTGCCGACGGCGGATGGGGCCGAGGTGCATCTGGATGCCCCGGTCCTGGCGGCGCCCGGGCAGGCCTGTGTGTTCTATCAGGGCACGCGGGTGCTGGGCGGCGGCTTCATCTGCCCGCCCCAGCCCGTATAGCGATTGACGGCGGCGGGAGGGAAGCGGTATGTCCCCGCCCCTCCGCGGTGGGATGGCGGCGTAGCTCAGCGGTAGAGCAGGGGAATCATAATCCCTTGGTCCCTGGTTCAAATCCGGGCGCCGCTACCATCCCCCCCGTTTCCCACAGACATGCAGCGCCTCTGAAGTCCGCCGTCATGCCCTGCCGGGGCGGATGGCCTTTTACTTCTTTATGGTGAAGTATTTGTGGCCCATGTCCCAGAAACTGTAGAAGGCGTCGCCAGCGATAACGCCAGCGGCGAAGACTTCCATGTCGGCGCGCCGTTGGCCCTCGGTCAGGCGGGTCCAGATGAGGCGCAGCACAATGCCGACCAGCACCGCCCAGCCGGCCAGCGGGCCGCCGATCAGCAGGCCAGTGCCGAACAGGATGCCCATCTGCCGCTTTGGTCCGCCCGCGAGCTGCAGCAAGGCGCCCGGAATGGCCCAAATGGCCAGGTCGCGCGCCACTTCCATCGAGGCGCCTGCCTTGATCGAGGCGACGTAGGCGCGATCGATCGGCGCCACCAGGTTGTTGGCCATGTAGAACCGGTGCGACAGCAGCACGACCACCCCCGCCACCACGAAAGCGAACATCGCGGCGAACAACTGTTGCTTTCGCCCTTCCAACTCGAATGCCGGATCGGCACCGTAACCGCGCAGCATGAAACCGGCCTTGAGGTCATAGCCCATGTCGGCGAAGGCCGGGCCAGTGGCGGCGGTGAAGCCGACCAGCAGGGTGAGCGCGATCGGCGGGAAGCCCAGCAGGATGCCGATGCCCAGCGTGACGACCGCGACTCCGAAGGCGGGGAACCAGCCGGCGTGCATGGCCGCCAGCCCGACGATGATTTCGTGGGTCAGGGCGGCGAAAGCGGCAAAGATGAGAAAGCCGATCAGCATGCCCGCCGACATCGACGTCCACAGGCCACCGAAGCCCGCCAGCAACATGGCGATGATGACATAGGCGACGCTGCCGAAACCGAGCGAACGGCGCACATAGGCGGCGCTGTGATGGGCGCTGGCACCGGAGGGCGTGGCCTTGTCGTCCTTCATGACCAGGAACACCACCTGGATCAGCGCGACGAGGCCGGCACCCACCATGAAGCCTTGCGGCAGATAGGCCTTGGTGATGTCACCGGCCGGAAAGATCGTGGCGAAGCTGGCGCCGCTGAACAGCAACGTCGAGTAGCTGCGCACCAGCAGGCCGACGCCGAACATCGCCAGCGCCCAGACATTGCCGATGAAGGCGACGCCGAAGGCCGACATCGGAATGCCGAACGCCGCCTCGCCGGCCACGCCGGTCAGCACGCCGGCGCCGAGCACCCAGAGCTTGCGGCCGCCCTCGTCGCCGGCGCGGATCGCCTCGGCCGCCGCGACGCCCGGCGGCCAGGCGCCGCCAGACGGAAAGATCTCGCTGTCGAACATGCGATAGAGCAGGTAGCCGTCGATGAGCATGGCCAGGAACACGCCCAGCAGCAGCGGCAACACCAGTTCGGGCATGCCCATCAGAAAGGGGATGCCGATCGGCAACAACAGCGCATTGCCGGCACCGAAGGTTGCCGCCGAGATTGCGCTCTGGGCGAGGTTCTGCATGTGGATCGAGCGATAGCGCGCGAACATCGCCAACGGCACCCGGCCCAGCGCCATGCCACCGAGCGCACCGATGAGCGCGGTGTTGGTGGTGATGCCGAGCGTGGTAATGAGTTGGGTGCCGATGATCGCGCCGAGCACGCATAACGGCGTGATGAAGATGAGGCTGGAGGCGCTGAAAAATGCCGGATGTCGTCCCGAAGCCTCACTCATTGCCCCATCTCCTTCACATTGCCGCGACGTTACCCAATCCAGTGCGCAGGCGGAAGCGGTTTATCCGCCATATTCCGCCGTGGCGGCTGCCGGCGAGACGGTGCCGTCAGCCACATCGTCGGCGAGCAGCGCGCGGCGGCGTTGGCGCGGATTGCCATAGCCGGCGCCGCCGCCGAGCTGCACTTCGACGATGCGGTCGGTGGTGGTCAGTGTGACGAGCTCGCCAGTGCCGCAGTCCTGCACGACGTTTCCGGCCGGGTCCTTGACCAACCCATGCACGCCCCCGCCGTGGTGCCCGCCGAACAACCCGTCCGTTGCCACCCCCACGCCTTCGGGGTAGACGGAAAACAGCGTCGGCAGCCCATCGTCGTACAGTTTGCGCACGCTGGTGCGCACGCCGAGCCCGCCGCGCTGGCGGCCGGCACCGCCGCTGTCGGTGACGAGGGTTTTTTCCAGCACCAGCACCGGCACGCGGGTTTCCATCAGCTCGATCGAGGTGTTGGCAGCCGAGGTCGGGTAGAGCAGGGCCGATTTGCCGTCGCCGCGCGAACAGGCGCCCTGGCCGCCGCCCATGAAG
>PLTJ01000314.1 GCA_003164455.1 Acetobacteraceae bacterium | reverse complement strand
CCTGGCCGATGACGATCGGGCCGGCGCCGATGATCATGATGGAGTGGATGTCGGTGCGCTTTGGCATGTCAGCTTCCGATCAGGATCGCCCCGCCCGCTCGATCATCTCGACGAAGCGGCGGAACAGGTAGTGGGCATCGCTCGGCCCCGGGCTCGCCTCGGGATGGTACTGCACGGAAAACGCCGGCCGGTCGTCGCACGTCAGCCCTTCGTTAGAACCGTCGAACAGCGACACATGGGTCACCCGCACGCCCGCCGGCAGGGTCTTTTCATCGACGGCAAACCCGTGGTTCTGGCTGGTGATTTCCACTTTCCCCGTGGTCAGGTCCTTGACCGGCTGGTTGGCGCCGCGATGGCCGCGCTCCATCTTGTAGGTCTTCGCGCCCAGCGCCAGCGCCAGCAACTGATGCCCCAGACAGATGCCGAACACCGGCACGCCGGACTCCAGCACGCCACGGATCGCGGGCACCGCGTACTCCCCGGTCGCCGCCGGATCGCCGGGTCCGTTGGACAGGAAAACCCCGTCCGGCCGGTGCCCCAGGATGTCCTCGGCGCTCGCCGTCGCCGGCACCACCGTCACCCGGCACCCGGCGCTGGCCAAGCTGCGCAGGATGTTGCGCTTGGCCCCGTAGTCCACCGCCACCACGTGGTGCTTCGGCGCGGTCTGGCGGCCGTAACCCTCCGGCCAGGCCCAGCGCGTCTCGTCCCAACTGTAGCTCTGGGTGCAGGACACCTGCTTGGCCAGGTCCATACCCTCCAGTCCCGGCCATGAACGCGCCAGGTCGATGAGGGCGGAAATGTCGAACCTCCCGTCGGCGGGAAATTCCAGCACCCCGTTCGGCGCCCCGCCATCGCGGATGCGCTGGGTCAGCACCCGGGTGTCGATCCCGCCCACCCCGGTCACGCCCTGGGCGCGCAGCCAGTCGGACAGATGCGTGCTGGCCCGCCAGTTGCTGGGCTCGGTGACGTCCTGCTTCACCACCAGGCCGCGCGCGGCGATCCCCATCGCCTCCACGTCCTCGGTGTTGACGCCGACATTGCCGATATGGGGAAAGGTGAAGGTGATGATCTGACCCGCATAGGACGGGTCGGTCAGGGTCTCCTGATAGCCCGTCATACCGGTGTTGAAGCACACCTCGCCGACCGGCGGGGCGGCCGTGTTGGCGCCGAAGCCGCGCCCCCAGAACACCGAGCCATCCCCCAGCACGAGGACGGCGGTGGCGCCTGCGGGCGGTTGGCTGGGATCGGGCATGGCGCTCTCCGGGGCGGGTTCGGGCCGGCCGGCGCCGGCAAGGACATCGAACGGCAAGCCGGTGGCGGCAATCAACGCCGGCCAATGCCGGGCGGGAATGGCACGGCCCTGCCGCCATTTCCGCACCGCCTCGGTGCCGACGCCGAGCAGCCGCGCCGCCGCCTCCGCGCCGCCAAGCCGGTCGATGATGTCATCCACACTTGCCATACGGACAGAATAAGGGAAATTTCTTCCCAGATCAACGCCACGCCACGCAGATGGGAAATTTCTTCCCAACGGTCGGCTCGAATCGATGCCTATATATAGAGGGACTTTTTTTGGAGAATGGCAGGATGGCCCTGCGTGAGCAGTTCACCGAGCAATTGAAGGCCGCCATGCTGGCCGGCGACGCCCCGCGCGTCTCCACCCTGCGCATGGTCAGGGCGAAACTGAAGGACGCCGACATCGCCGCCCGCCCGAAAGGCGTGCCGGCCGTCCCGGATGCGGAAATTCTCACCATCCTCCGCGGCATGGTAAAGTCGCGCCACGAGAGCGTGGCGCTGTACCGCCAGGGTAACCGTCCCGAGCTGGCGGCCAAGGAACAGGCGGAAATCGCCGTGATCGAAGCCTTCCTGCCCCAGCAGATGGACGATGCCGCGCTCGCCGCCGCCGTCGCCGCCGCCATCGCCGCCACCGGGGCGGCCACCATCAAGGACATGGGCCGCGTCATGGCCGACCTGAAGGCGCGGCACGGCGCGGCGCTCGACCTCTCCCGCGCCGGCCCCATGGTCAAGGCCGGGCTCGCGGGCTGATGGCCCTTCCGCCCAACTTTCTCGACGAGTTGCGCGCCCGCACCCCGCTGCCGGCGCTGGTCGGCCGGCACGTGCGGCTGGCGCGTTCCGGCCGCCAATGGAAAGGCTGCTGCCCGTTCCACGGCGAGAAGACGCCGAGCTTCTACGTCTACGACGACCACTACCACTGCTTCGGCTGCGGCGAGCACGGCGACGCCATCACCTTCGTCATGAAGAGCCAGGGCGCGGCCTTCATGGAAGCGGTGGAACAGCTTGCCGCCGAGGCCGGCCTGGAAGTGCCCAAACCCAGCCCGGCCGCCGCCGAGGCCGAAGCGCGCCGCCTCGACCTCTCCGCCGTGCTGGAGGCCGCGGCGAGGGCCTACCAGCGCCGCCTGTTCCTGCCCGAGGGTGCGCGCGCCCTCGCCTACCTGCGCGGCCGCGACCTGACCGAGGAGACCATTCGCCGTTTCGGCCTGGGCTGGTCCGGCGACGGCCGCGGCGCGCTCGCCGCCGAACTGTCGCGCGAGGGCATCGAGCCGGCGATGCTGTTCGATGCCGGCCTGATGAAGCCGCCCGAGGACGGCCGCCCCGCCGCCGACATGTTCTTCGGCCGGGTCATGTTCCCGATTCGCGACAGGCGTGGCCGTACCATCAGTTTCGGCGGCCGCATTCTCGGCGACGGTCAGCCGAAATACGTCAACGGACCCGAAACCGCGCTGTTCTCCAAGCGCCGCACCCTGTTTGGGCTCGACTTCGCCCGCGAGGCCGCCCGCGTCCCCGACACCACCGTGCTCGCCGTCGAGGGCTACATGGACGTGATCGCCCTGCACCAGGCCGGCGTGGCCGGCGCGGTCGCGCCCCTCGGCACGGCGCTGACCGAGGAACAACTCGAGGAACTCTGGCGCCTCTCCCCCTACCCGGTGCTGTGCTTCGACGGCGATCCCCCCGGCGCCCGCGCCGCCGCCCGCGCCGCCGAGCTTGCTCTGCCCCTGCTCACCGCCGAGCGCAGCCTGAAACTCGCCACCCTGCCCGCCGGCGAGGACCCCGACACGCTGGTCCGCCACCACGGCAAAGCCGCCATACAGGCGGTTCTCATCGCCGCCCGCCCGCTGCACGAGGCCCTGTTCGACCTGCTGCGCGAGGCCGTCGGCGACCGCACCCCGGAACTGCGCGCCACCTTCAGCAAGCAACTGGACGCAATCGCCGCGCGCATCCGCGATCGCAGCCTGGCCTGGGAATACCGCGACGCCTTCCGGGCCCGCTTTCGGGAACTTTATCGCCGGCCTGCCCGCTCGCCCCGTGGTGGTCCGGCCCCCGCCGCCAGGGTGCGCGTACCCGCCCGGCCCGCCCTCGCGCCGGCCAACGCCACCGCCGAACAGGCCGGGAATCTGGTCGCCATCCTGCTCAACCACCCTGCCCTGCTCGCCGACGTCGAGGAGGCGTTCGGCAGCCTGGAACTGCCCGGCCCCCTCGCCCGCCTCCGGGCAGCCATGTTGGACTGGTCCGAATGCGCCGAACTCCTTGACTCCGCCGGCCTCATGTCCCACCTGACCGCGATCGGACTGGCGGCGGAGGCCACCCAGGTCGTTGCGGCGTCATCCACGGAATGTGCCGCGCCAAGCACGATGCCCGCACAAGCCGAGGAGGTCTGGTGGCATTTCTTCGGTTTGATGCATCGCGGCCGCCTCGACGAGGAAGTCGTGCAGGCCGTGCACGATTTCATGCGCCGGCCCGACGACACCGCGGCCCAACGCCGGGTGATGTCGTTACGGGCCGCCCAGGAAGCCCTCAACCGGGGCGAACAGGAGATGGAGGCCGAGCCGTGACGCGCCATTTCGCCGCCCGGAGCCGCGCCCTGCCGCCGACCCTTTCCTTCGATGGAGCTTNNCTCAACACCGTCCTGCCGCCGGAGCAGAACAGCTCCGAGCAGATCGAGGACGTCATGGCCAACCTGAACGAGATGGGTATCCAGGTCGTCGAGGGCGAGGAAACCGAGGAGGCCGAGGCTCCGGTCGCCAAGGTCAAGGAAGAGGCCGAGGAAGAGGAGCCGACCGGTAACGTCGACGAGGAGAGCCTCGGGCGCACCGACGACCCGGTGCGCATGTACCTGCGCGAGATGGGCAGCGTCGAACTGCTCTCCCGCGANNTGCGAGAGCCCGCTCACCTTCCGCGCCATCGTCGCCTGGCACGACGCGCTCCGGGCCGGCCGCATGCTGCTGCGCGACATCATCGACCTGGAAGCCACCCAGGGCGGCCCCGCCACGCCCAGCGGCGAGGCCGACCCGGCCGCCGCCGCCGCGGCCGCCGCTGTCGTCGAGGCCGAGCCGGCTCCCTTCGAGCCCCCCGCCAGCGACGACGACGACGCCGAGGAAGGCGAGGGCGCCGGCCTGTCGCTCTCCGCGCTGGAGGAAAAGCTCAAGCCCGAGGTGCTCGCCACCTTCGAGGAGATCGA
>PLTJ01000102.1:4315-4459 GCA_003164455.1 Acetobacteraceae bacterium | reverse complement strand
TTCGCCGGGTTGGACGAGGTCTGGTGGCCGCCGGTGGAGGAGCCGTTTCAGTCCATGCTGGACCGGGCCGCACGGTTCCGCGCCGAAATGGCTGAACTGCCCGACTGGTCCGACACGCTGGTGGTCAGCCACTGGGGGTTCATT
>PLTJ01000102.1:0-4211 GCA_003164455.1 Acetobacteraceae bacterium | reverse complement strand
TCAACATCCAGTACGTGAAGGATCTTTCCTTCGAAGTGCCGGGTGCGCCGCAGATCTACACCCAATTGCGAGCCGCCCCGCGCGTCGACATCAACCTCGACGTCCAGGCCCGCCGCATCACCGAGGGCCAGAGCGCCTTCGAGGTGACCCTGTCCATCCGTGCCGAGGCAACCGAAGCGCCGGGCACGGGCAGCACCAATGGTGGCGCTGCGACCGAGCCGGGCGCGCGGGTGTTCCTGGCCGAGCTGGCTTACAGCGGCGTGTTCACCCTGTCGGGTCTGCCGGACAACACGATCGAGCCGGTGCTGCTGGTCGAGTGCCCGCGCATCCTGTTCCCGTTCGCCCGCAATATCCTGGCCGACGTCACCCGCGACGGCGGCTTCCCCCCGGTACTGTTGCAGCCCATCGACTTCGTGGCGCTGTGGCAGCAGCGCCGGGCCCAGATGGCCGGCAACGCCTCGCTGCCCGCGACCGCCTGACGGCCACACCTCCCTCTTTCCCCAAAGCGGGGGACGAGGGAGGTTAATTCTTTAGCCGCTTGTCAATCAGCCGCCCGGCTATTTCACGTCGGCGGCGACCCGCATGTGCACGATCCGGTCCGGACCGTTCACCATGCCGTTGCCGCCCGACCCGCGTTTGATTTTGTCCACGAACTCCATGCCGGATATCACCTGGCCCCAGATCGTGTACTGCCCGTCCAGGTTGGGCGCCGGCGCGAACATGATGAAGAACTGGCTGTCCGCGCTGTTCGGGCTGCTGGACCGTGCCGCACCCACCGAGCCGCGCAGGAAACGCCGCTGGGTGGTGAACTCCGCCGGCAGGTTACCGAGCCCGCTGCCGCCGGTGCCGGTGCCGGACGGGTCACCGCCCTGGGCCATGAAACCCTCGATCACCCGGTGGAACGGCGTGCCGTCATAGAACCCCTTACGGCACAGCGCCTTCACCCGCTCCACATGCTTCGGCGCCAGTTCGGGTAGTAACTGGATCACCACCCGACCGTCCTTCAGATCAAGATAGACCGTGTTCTCCGGATCGGCCGTCTGGGCTTCGCTCATGCTGCTCATCACCACGCCAGGGGTTGCAAGAAAGGCCACTATAAACGCTCGTCTTTGCATCGTCTCACTCCGCGTCATCGCGAGCTCTCCGTCCGCGCCAGCCGTGCCAACGTCCGCTGCAAGGTCAACGCCGGCACGAACGAGGAGATGTCACCCCCGAGTTGCGCGACCTCCTTGACGAAGCGCGACTGGATGAACTGGTGGCGCTCGCTTGCCATCAGGAACACGGTCTCGATGGTGGGATCCAGACGGTAGTTCATGCCCGCCATGGCGAACTCGTAGTCGAAATCCGACACCGCGCGCAGCCCACGGACGATCACGGTTGCGCCGATCGCCTGGGCGAAATGCATCAGCAGCCCGTCGAACGGGCGCACATCGATCGGCGTGCCGGTCCGCTCGGACACCACCGCCATCTCGGCGCGCACCAGGTCCACGCGCTCGTCCAGCGGGAACAGCGGGCCCTTGCCGACGTTCGTCGCCACCCCCACCACCAGCAGGTCGAATAGCCTCACGGCCCGGCCGACCACGTCGAGATGCCCGTTGGTCACCGGGTCGAACGTGCCCGGATACAGCCCAACCCGGGGGCCGACGCGTTGCGTCTTAGCCATCTTCCGGTTGTCCTTCCTCCGACGGGGCCTCGTCCTCGCCACCGGTTTCCTCGGCCGCATCCTCCACCACCGGGAACACACTGGTCACGCATTCGTCCCCATCCACCCGGAACAGGGTCACCCCCATGGCGGATCGGCCGGTCAGCCGCACCTGGTCGGCGGGCAGCCGGATCAGCCGCCCGGCATCGGTCACCAGCATCACGTCGTCCCCCGGCCGCACCGGCAACATGCCGGCCATGGCCATGCCGGTGCGCGCGGTCAGCGTGATGTTGGTAATGCCCTGTCCGCCACGGCCGCTGACGCGGTACTCGTAGGCCGAAGACCGCTTGCCGAACCCCTGATCGGTCACCGTCAGCAGGAACTCCTCACGGTCGGCCAGTGCCTCGAAGCGCTCGGGTGGCATCGGAACCTCCTGCGCCTCTTCCTCATCCTCGCCCGGCGCGTCCGCCTCTTCGCCGGCGGCACGGCGACGGGCGGCGGCGAGCTTCAGGTAGGTGGTCCGCTCGTCGGGAGTGGCCTCCACATGGCACAGCACCGCAAGGCTGATGACCTCGTCGTGCGCTTTTCCTTCCTGCAACTTCACCCCGCGCACGCCGGAACTGTCGCGCCCCGCGAACACGCGCAGGTTGTCCTCGGTGATCTGGAAGCGAATGCAGCGTCCCAGCCGGGTCGCCAGCAGCATGTCGTCGCCGCCCTCGCGGCAGGTCGCCACCCCGATCAGCCGGTCATCCTCGTCGAGCTTCATGGCGATCAGCCCGCTCGCCCGCATGTTGCGGAAATCCGACAACCGGTTGCGCCGCACGTTGCCCTGCGCGGTAGCGAACACCAGGTGCAGGCTCTCCCACAGCGTCTCGTCGTGCGGCAGCGGCAGCACGGTGGTGATGGTGTCCGAGCCGAGTTCGGGCAGCAGGTTCACCAGGGCGCGGCCCTTCGCGGTCGGCCCGGCCTCGGGCAGGCGCCACACCTTTTCCCTGAAGGCTTTTCCGCCGGACGAGAAGAACAGCACCCACTGGTGGGTGTGCGCATTGAAGCTGCGCGTCACGATGTCATCGCCGCGCGTGCCGGCCGCGCTGCGCCCGCGCCCGCCCCGGTTCTGCTGGCGGAAGGTCTCCAGCGTCGTCCGCTTGATGAAGCCGTCGCGGGTGATGGTGACGACCATCTGCCCGGGTTCGATCAGGCTCTCGTCGTCCTGGTCGGCCGCGGCCTCGACGATTTCCGTCATCCGTGGGGAGGCGAGCGCCAGCCGTGCCTTCTGCAACTCGCCGCGCATCACCTCCATGCGCCGCGCATGGCTGGCGAGGATGTCCAGCAGGTCGGCGATTTTCGCCGCGACCTCGTTCATCTCCTCGTTGATCTTCTCGCGTTCCAGCCCGGTCAGCCGCTGCAGGCGCAACTCCAGGATGCCGCGTGCCTGCTCCTCGGTCAGCCGCACCGTGCCGTCGGGGGCCACGACGTTGCGCGCGTCCTCGATCAGCGCCAGCAGCGACAGCACCTGCTCGGCTGGCCAGGCGCGCTCCATCAGGGCCACCCGTGCCGCCGCCGCGTCGGCGCTGGCGCGGATCAGCCGGATCACCGCGTCGATATGGGCCACCGCGATGGCCAGCCCGACCAGCAGATGGGCCCGCTCACGCGCCTTCGCCAACTCGTGGCGCGCGCGGCGCAGAATCACGTCCTCGCGGAAGCGAAGGAAGACCTGCAACGCGTCTTTCAGCCCCATCAAACGCGGCCGCCCGCCGTCGAGGGCGAGAAAATTCACCCCGAAGCTGGTCTGCAGCGCGGTGAACCGGAACAACTGGTTGAGCACGACATCGGGGGTGGCGTCGCGGCGCAACTCGATGACAATGCGCATGCCGGAGCGGTCGCTCTCGTCGCGCATATCGCCGATGCCCTCGATCTGCTTGGCGCGGACCAGCTCGGCGATCCGTTCCAGCAGGGTGGCCTTGTTCACCTGGTACGGGATTTCCGTCACCACGATCTGCGTGCGGTCGCTGCCGTGGCCGATTTTCTCGAACTCCGTCCGTGAGCGCAGGACGAGCGAACCGCGCCCGGTCTCGAAAGCCTGGCGGATGCCGGTCCGGCCCAGGATCATCGCCCCGGTGGGGAAATCCGGCCCGGGGACGATTTTCATCAAGGCGTCGAGCCCCAGCGAGGGGTCGTCCACCAGCGCCAGGGCGGCGTCGATGATCTCGGCCGGGTTGTGGGGCGGGATGTTGGTCGCCATGCCGACGGCGATGCCCTGAGACCCGTTGACCAACAGGTTCGGGAACTTCGACGGCAGCACGGTCGGCTCGAGCCCCTTCTCGTCGTAGCTGGGCACGAAATCGACCGTATCCAACTTCGTATCTTCGAGCATCAGCGCGGCCACGGGCGACATCCGCGCCTCGGTATACCGCATGGCCGCCGGGGGCAGTCCGGCGATCGAGCCGAAGTTGCCCTGCTTGTCGATGACCGGATACCGCGTGTTCCATTCCTGGGCCATCCGGACCAGCGTCGGGTAGATGGCCTGGTCGCCGTGCGGATGGTACCGCTTCATCGTCTCGCCGACGAT
>PLTJ01000184.1:2993-6826 GCA_003164455.1 Acetobacteraceae bacterium | reverse complement strand
ATCACCCAGGTGCTGCCGAACGGCAACCTGGTGGTGTCGGCAAGCCAGGAGTTGCGGGTGAACAGCGAACTGCGCCAGTTGCAGGTGACCGGCGTGGTCCGTCCGCAGGACATCGCCAGCGACAACACCGTGATGCACGACCGCATGGCCGAGGCACGCATCTCCTATGGTGGGCGCGGCCAGGAGACCGACGTGCAGACGCCGCGCTGGGGCCAGCAGGTGCTCGACATCCTGATGCCGTTCTGAGCCGCCGAAGCGTCCGCGCGCCGGGGCTGCCGGCGCGCGGTGCTTCAGAGGGGTATCGTCGCGGCCTATTCCGCCGCCACCGACGCTCCCTGTGTGCGGGTGGCGGCACTCACCACGACCAGCACCACCACGTTTGCCACCAGGGCGATGATCCCGACGTTGATGTCCTGGATGGCCTGAGGCAGTCCGGGGATCAGGCTGCCGACCGTCGCATGGGTGAAGGTCAGCACCGCGGCCACCACCACCCCGGTGAAGATGCCGGCCATCGCGCCGACAGCGGTCACGGGATTGCGCTTCATCAGGCTGCACACCAGGGTCGGGAACAGCTGCGTAACGAAGGAGTAGCCGACCAGCAGCAACGTCACGATCGTGGAACTGCCGTTGATCGTGAAATAGACGGCGATCAGCATGAGCACCGGCACCAGCCACTTCGCCAGCACCACCGTCTGGTCATCGGTCGCGTTCGGCCGCGCCAGCCCGATCAGGTTCTTGGACAGCACCGTCGCCGCGGTCATGACGATCACCGATCCCGGCACGAGAGCGGTGAACACCCCCGCCGCGCCGATGATGCCGACCGTCAGCGGCGAGAACTGCGCGGTGACCAACTTGAACAGCGCGAGGTTGGTATCAGCGCCCTTCAGCCCCGGCACCTGCAGCACCGCAGCGAAGCCGACGAAGAACACGAACAGCAGGATAAGCTGATAGATCGGCAGCACGATCGCGTTGCGCCGGAACACGTTGGCATTTCTCGCCGTATAGGTGGAGACGATCTGCTGCGGCCACATGAAGAAGCCGAGCGCCGTCAGCAGCACGGTGGAGACGAACCACCAGACGCTCATCCCGCTCGCGGCGAACACCAGGAAGCCCGGCTTGGCGGCGTCGATCTTCTCGAACATGTCGCCGATGCCGCCGTAGAGATGGACCGGCAGGTAGATGCCGAGAACCAGGACGATGACAAGGATCAGGATATCCTTCACCACCGCCGTCCAGGCCGAGCCGCGGATGCCGGAGACCATCACGTAGGCGGTCACGATCGCCGCGCCCGACCAGATCGCCACCTCTTTCGAGACCGCCCCGTAGCCCGCCACCTCGACGATGATGCCGAGGCCGGTGAGTTGCAGCACCAGGTAGGGGATCAGCGCCACCAGATCGACCACCGAGACCAGCGCGCCCAGGGTGCGGCTGTTGTATTTGTGCACGAAGAAATCGGGCTGCGAATGCAACCCGTGCTGCTTGCCGTAGGCCCAGATCGGCGGCAGCATGAAATAGGCGAGGATGTAGGCGAGCGAGCCGTAAGCAATGATGTAGTAGGCCGGCGCACCAGCGCCGTAGGCGATCCCGGAGGCGCCAAGGAAGGTGAAGGTGGTGTAGATCTCGCCGGCCAACAGCAGGAACACGAGGACCCAGCCAAAGCCGCGGTTGCCCACCGTCCATTGCTCGAGGCCCATGTCGCGGCCCCGGCGCGCCAGCACCCCCAGCGAGAGCGCAACCAGCGCTGACAGAATGATGGCGATGAGTGCCGCGTTCATGGCTGCTTCTCCGACTTGTTCGCCGGATCGATCGCGTAAATGATCGCCATGATGATCGAGATCAGCACGACCCAGACCGTTACCCAACCCAGCGGAAACGGCATGCCGAGGATCAGCGGATGCACTTGGTTGTGCACGATGGGCCCGATGAATATGCCGATGAACGGCACAACCGCCAAAATGCGGATGAGAGTCACGGAAGCCTCCTGTTGTTCTTACCCGGTGCGTTCAGAGATAACAGCCAAGCTTGGCGGGGTGGCGATCCCGAAGAGGCGGCAGAATCGCTTTTTCTGGGCGAATTTGCAATGGTCGTGCCCACTCGGCACGGCGACCGGCCTTGGCGAAGGGCGCTGGCACCATTTTCCCGTCGCGCGGCGGACATTTCACTCGCGATGCCATGCACGTCGAGCATGGGTGCGGCCTTTGGCCTGCGTGCGAGTAACTTGTTAGTCCACTGACGCCGGGGCTGGTCGCCCCGGGCGACCGCCCAACCCTGAATCGGCCTGACCGGCTAACCGAGTCGCGGCCCGGGCGAAGTCGCCGGAGTCCGGGTCTTCCGCTCAGTCCCCGGCGAGGCGCAGTCGCGGGCGCCGAGCGGCGATCAGGCGGGTGTAGAGGTCGACGTAGTCCGCGGCCATGCGGTGGGACGTAAAGCGCTTCTCGAACTGGGCGCGGACGCCGTTGCGGTCGATTTCATCCAGCCGGCCGAAAGCCGCCACCGCTTCGTCGACGTTGTCGACCACGAAGCCGCTGATGCCGTCGTCCATCACCTCCGGCACGCTGCCGCGGCGCATGGCGATGACGGGGCAACCGCACGCCATGGCCTCGATCATCACCAGTCCGAAAGGCTCCGGCCAATCGATCGGGAACAGCAGGGCGCGGGCCCCGGACAGAAAGGCGGGCTTCTGGGAATCGTTGATCTCGCCGATGAACTCGACATTGGCATCGGCCAGCAGCGGCTCGACCGATGCCTTGAAATAGTCGGCGTCGGCCTTGTCGACCTTGGCGGCGACCTTCAGCTTCATGCCACAGCGGCCGGCGATCTGGATGGCGCGCTCGATGCCCTTCTCGGGCGAGATGCGGCCGAGGAAGGCGAGGTAGTCACGCTTGGCGACGGGGACCGGGGTGAGCAGGTTCTTGGGCATGCCGTGGTAAACCGTGGCGGCCCAGCCGACATCGGGCAGCGGTTTGCGCTGGCTGTTCGAGATCGACACCAACGGCACCTGCGGGAACATGCGGTAGACCGCGGCGAACTCGGGCAGATCGAGGCGGCCGTGCAGGGTGGTGACGAACGGCACGTCCTGGCGGGTGAACACCGAGTTCGGCCAATAATCGATGTGGAAGTGCAACACGTCGAACCGGTCGGCGCGCTGGCGCACATACTCGATCATCAGGGCGTAGGTGGCGACCCAGTCGCGGATGTCCGGATCGAGCCGCAGCGAACGCGGCCAGGGCGCGTCCAGTTTGGCCGAGGTGGTGGAGTCGCCGGAAGCGAACAAAGTGACGTCGTGCCCCATCTCCACCAGGGCTTCGGTGAGCGAATACACGACACGCTCGCTGCCGCCGTAAAGCTTCGGCGGCACGGCCTCGAACAGGGGCGCAATCTGGGCGATACGCATGGCCAATGGGCCCTTTCGTCAGGCTTGGCGCCGCCGGCCGGGCCGGGGTGCATCGAGGGTCGATTACGCGGACAAGATGGCAAAAACGCGGCTGGAGAAACGAGAGTCAGCCGCCGGCAGGCGGCAACGCGGCGTGGCGGATCAGGCGCTCATAAAGGGCAACGTAGTCGTTCGCCATCCGCCGCGAGGTCCAGCGCTGTTCGAAACGGCGGCGAACGGCGGCACGGTCGAGCGCGTCGATCCGGGCGCACGCCGCCACCGCCTCCGCCACATCGCCGACCACATAGCCGGTGAGACCGTCTTCCACCACCTCGGGCACGCTGCCGCGACCGAAGGCGATGACCGGGCAGCCGCAGGCCATCGCTTCGATCATCACCAGCCCGAACGGCTCGGGCCAGTCGATCGGGAACAGCAGGGCGCGGGCGCCGGACAGGAAGGC
>PLTJ01000184.1:0-2983 GCA_003164455.1 Acetobacteraceae bacterium | reverse complement strand
CGGATGGCGCTCTCGATGCCCTTCTCGGGCGAGATGCGGCCGAGGAAGGCAAAGTAGTCGCGCGGCCCGGCGGGCTGCGGGGTGAGCAGCGCGGACGGCATGCCGTGCAGCACGGTTGCCGCCCAGTTCAACCGCGGCATCGGCCGGCGCTGGCTGTCCGAGACCGAGACCAGCGGCACATCGGGGAACAGGTCGTAGATTTCCGCAACCCAATCCTGGTCCAGCCGGCCGTGCAACGTGTTCACGAACGGCGTGGGCTGGCGGGTGAACAACGGGAACGGATGGAAATCGATGTGAAAGTGCAGCATGTCGAACGCGTGCGCGCGCCGGGCCACCAGCTCGAGCATGCGGGCATAGGGCGCGTTATTGCGCTCGAAGTTCGGCACGAAGCGGGCGGCGCGCGCGCGCACCGGCACCAACTCGGCGGAAGTGGTCGAGTCGCCGCTGGCGAACAGGGTCACCGCGTGCCCCATCGCCACCAGTTCCTCGGTAAGCCAATAGACGACGCGCTCGGTGCCGCCATAGCGCTTCGGCGGGACGGATTCGAACAGCGGCGCGATCTGGGCGATGCGCATGCGGGAGCACTATTCCTGCCGGATTCGGGAGCGGATCGATAACGACGAACAGCCTGTCACCGCCAGGCTGGCCTAGGCAACGAATATGGCGAAATGCCGGCACGGTTGGAACGGTTTGTCAAAATCGCGCCGCATTGCCGCGCCATGATCAGGCTTGAGAGCGGGCACACCGGACCCGCGCCGGCTGCTGCACCTCACGCGCAAAGCCGTGCTGAACTGAACAGTTTTGCGGCGGCATCGCTCCGGTAGCCGTGCCGCTGGATGAGATCCCGAACTGTGACCAGTACGCTTACCGCCGCGCAAATAACCCGCTATCGGAACCGGCCATTGGCCTTCCTGCTGCATTACGTCATGCGGCACCGCCTGGGCCATGCCGTCGTCCTGGTCTCGGTGTTTCTGGCAGTGGTCGCCTCGGTCTGCACCCAGTACGGCTTGAAGGGGCTGATCGATGTCATCTCCCTCGGTGTCGGCGCGCCGGGGGTGTGGCAGGCCTTCGGCGTGCTCTGCGTGCTGATCACGGCGGACAATCTGATGTGGCGGGTCGCCTGTTGGGTGGCCGCCTACAGTTTTGTCCAGGTTACCGGCGATGTGCGCAGCGACCTGTTCGCGCACCTGGCCGGGCACTCGCCGAGCTATTTCGCCGACCGGATGCCCGGCACGCTGGCCAGCCGGATCACCGCCACCTCCAATGCGATCTTCCAGACCGAGAACACCACGTCGTGGAACGTCGTGCCGCCGTGCCTGGCGGTGTGCGTGTCGATCGTGCTGCTGACCACGGTGAGCCCGGCGATGGCAGGGACGCTGCTGCTGGTGAGCCTGGCGATGGCCGCGCTGATCTTCTGGCTGGCGCGCAACGGCACGCCGATCCACCGCGCTTTCGCCACCTGCGCCGCCGGTGTTGACGGCGAACTGGTGGACATCATTTCCAACATGGCGGTGGTGCGGGCGTTCGGCGCCACGTTCCGGGAGCACAGCCGGATCAACGGCGCGGTCGGCGCGGAAATGACGGCCCGCCGGCGCAGCCTGCTGTACCTGGAAAAGCTGCGGCTCGTCCACGCCGTGCTGACCGCCATCGTCACCGCCGGATTGCTGGCGTGGGGCGTGATCATGTGGCAGCACGGGTTGGCGACGCCGGGCGACATGGTGCTGATCTGCTCGCTTGGTTTCACTATCCTGCACGGCACCCGCGACCTCGCGGTGGCCCTGGTGGACCTGACCCAGCAGGTCGCTCGGCTCGACGAAGCGTTGAGCAGCCTGCTGGTCGAGCACGACCTGCCCGACATCCAAGGGGCACGGGCGCTGCGGCCAGGCCCTGGGCGGGTGGTGTTCGAGGCGGTACGCTTCGCCTATCCGGGCCGGCCGCCGATCCTGCGCGGGCTGAACCTGGTGATCGAGCCGGGCCAGCGGGTGGGGCTGGTCGGCGCATCCGGCGCCGGCAAGTCGACGGTGCTGGCGCTGTTGCAGCGCTTCTACGACATCCAGGGCGGACATGTGCTGGTCGATGGGCAGGACATCGCCCGCATCACCCAGGAAAGCCTGCGCCACATGATTGCGGTGGTGCCACAGGACATTTCCCTGTTCCACCGCTCGGTCATGGAGAACATCCGCTACGCCCGGCCCGAAGCCAGCGAGGCCGAGGTGCTGGCGGCTGCCTCGGTGGCGCGCTGCCGCGATTTCATCGAGGCGCTGCCGGAAAAGTTCGACACCGCGGTGGGCAATCGCGGGGTCATGCTGTCGGGCGGCCAGCGGCAGCGCCTGGCGATTGCCCGCGCCCTGCTGAAGGACGCGCCGATCCTGCTGCTGGACGAGGCCACCAGTGCCCTGGACTCGGAAAGCGAACACGCCATCCAGACCGCGCTGGACCACCTGATGGACGGGCGGACGGTGATCGCCATCGCCCACCGGCTGTCCACTCTGCGCAACTTCGACCGGATCGTGGTCATGGATGCGGGGCGAGTGGTGGAGGACGGGCCGCCGGACGTGTTGGCCAACCGGCCGGGGCCGTACCGCGAACTGCTGCTCCAGCAGCAGACGCCCATGGACGAGGAATTGCGGAAGGTCGCTTAGGCCACCGATCAGCCCAGCGCGCCGCGGGCCACTATTGGCCACAGGCACTCCACCCGGCCGCCGCGCATGCCGACATACCAGTCGTGGCGCGCCACCGTCGGGTCGCAATGGCCCGGCACCAGGCGCAGCTTCTCGCCGATGACGGGCGCTGTTGTCTCGGGACCGAACTCCAGCTTGCCGTGCTCGTCCGCGGCCGCCACGCAGCGCAGGTCGGGACGCTGCCAGACCAACGGCAAGCCGGAATCGACCGCCACCGCCTTGTGCCCAGCATCGACCACCGCCCGGCCCGGGACACTGGCGCTGATGACGGTGGCGAGCACGAACAGCGAATTCCGGAAAAC
>PLTJ01000435.1:6686-8775 GCA_003164455.1 Acetobacteraceae bacterium | reverse complement strand
ACCGTTGCAGCCAGGAACGTTCTGGCAGTAGATTGCCTGCCGGGAGGGGCGGCTGGGCCGCCCATCTATGAAATGTCGGGTAACACAAGAACGAGGGCGCTGCCCCGCGGAGTAGACCTGAAATGGCGAGGAAGAACATGACGAAAGTCGTAACGACCGCGTTGGTGGCACTGGCGACCGCAATTGTCACTTTCGCCACCCCGGCTGCGGCCGGCCCGTTCACGGGCAAGAGCGATTACTGCGTCGGGATCTTCAAGATTACCACGCCTATCGTGGGCGTCAGCAAACGGGGAAATCCCGTCTTCGAGTTCCAGAACGACCAAAATGGAACGTTTCTGACCTTCAAGCAGGTGGCACTTGTCGAAGCATACAGTGATCCGGTACCTGCGTTGAAGGGATCCAAATCACCCGAAGAAAGGCTGGTTTCCCCACCCCAAGTCCCAACTCCTGGGAGGGTCGGCAGCACAGCTCCTGCGAAGGCCGGCGATCTGACTATACGGGAGCATGGCTCTATGGGGGTCACGAACTACTTCACTTTCACCCCTGGACACACTGAATTTCAAGGGGCCGGTGGACAGTATGGCAGCACGCCGTACGATGGGGTCGTTTCCTGCGCGCCAACTCGCGAGCAGGCAATTGCCGAGTTCCACTTCTGAGCCCCAGACCGGACGAACAGTCCGGGCACTTGCCCACATGATAGTCGTGGGACAAGACCCTCGTTGTGCCTACGCGGCGTCTGGCTCATTTCACATTATAGAGCAGGCTTTCGGCGACCTGATGCCGCCGGGCAACCACCGAGACCTTGCCGCCCGCCGCCTCAACCTCGGCAAGCAGCGCTGTCTTCTCCTCCTCGCTCCACTTCCGGCGCCGCGCGATCCGCGCCAAGATCTCCAGCTCAGCCAACTGCCTCTCCTTCTGGAGCTACAGAAGGAGCTCCCAACGCAGGTAGCTTCAGGGATCAAACCAAAATCCGCTACACGCCGCAGACCGGGCGCTCGGTGTATGGCCTGGTGAAGGATGCGACCGGCAGCACCGCCCTCGGGCTGCTGTGCCTGGTGGTGGGTCCGCTCGTCACCGCCATCGCGGTGGTGCTGGCTGGCCACGATCGCCGGCTGGAGCGCATGATGTTGCGCACGCAGGAAGACCAGAGGGTTCCGGCCCTCTGGACACTTGCGCGTTCAGTCATCGACCATCCAACCGCGGATGGCGCCATGCTGCTCGATCGACGGCAGCACGCGGACGCGCACTGCGCCCATCACAGTCGCGCGCAGCTATCCGGTATGTCCGGTGCGGTGTCGTTCCCGCCACGACATCATGCGTGTCCCGCTCGTCGCCCGGCCATGTATCGGTAGAACAAGACTTTGGTGACTTCGACGAGTCCAATATACGCTGTTGTCGCGCCGGCCAGGAAAACGAAGAACAGCGGCGGCGGCATCACAAACCCGAACCAGCGCCCCCAGGCGACGAGCGGAAGAACGACTGCGAGGGCGACAGCGCCAAGATTCATGACAACGAGGAACCGGCATGGCTTGCTGCGAAGGCAAAACCTGCGTGTCCGGATGCAGAAGACCACAAGCGTCTGTGTTGTCATCGACTCGATGAACCATCCGGTCTGGAACAGCGCTTCTCCCGCGCCAAAAAAGACCAGCAAGGCGTAAAAAGTAATAAAGTCAAAGATAGAGCTCACCGGGCCGAAGACCAGCATGAAGCGCTCGATCAACTTGATATCCCACTTGACCGGGGCAACGACGATCTCGGGATCCACGCTGTCGAACGGGATCGCGATCTCAGACACGTTATAGATCAGGTTGTTCAGCAGGATCTGGATTGGCAGCATCGGCAGGAAAGGCAGAATCAGCGTGGCGCCGGCCATGCTAAACATGTTGCCGAAGTTCGAGCTTGCACCCATCAGCACGTACTTGGAAACGTTCTGGACCGTGGCGCGGCCGGCGACCACCGCTTCGCGCACCACTGAAAGATCGTGTTCCAGCAAGATCAGATCGGCAGCCGCCCGGGCAACGTCGGCTGCGCCATCGACCGAGATCCCGACATCGGCGGCATGCAGCGCGGGCGCATCGTTGATGCCGTC
>PLTJ01000435.1:0-6637 GCA_003164455.1 Acetobacteraceae bacterium | reverse complement strand
ACTGCCCGATCAGCGCCTCTTCCGACAGATGCTCAAGCGCGTCGCCCGCCAGCACGCCTATTACAGGCACGCCGATCTCGGCAAAGACGTGACGGGATACCAACTCATTGTCGCCGGTCAGCACCTTCACCGTGATGCCGGCTTCTGCCATCGCCCGGATCGTTGCGCCTGCACTGGCTTTCGGTGGATCCAGAAAGACCGCGAAGCCCGCAAAAACCAGATCGGTTTCGTCGGAAATCGCCGCGGTCTCGTGAGTGGAATCGACCAGACGGCTGGCGATCCCCAGCGCACGGAATCCCTGCCCACTGAGTGCGTCAAGGGTGGCTTGGAAGACCGACCGCGTGGCCGCGTCGAGCGGTTTTTCCTTCCCATCCGCGTCCTGGTATTGGCCTGATAGCCGCAGAAGATCCTCGGGCGCGCCCTTGACGATCAANNATCGAACGGCACTTCGTCGATCTTCCGAAAGCCCGTCACGTCGAACGGATGCGCCGCCAGAATTGCCTCGTCGAGCGGGCTTTTCATCCCGCTCTCGAACTGGCTGTTGACATAGGCATAGGAAAACGCGTTCTGACTCTCGGCACCATGGCCGTCGATCGTCCGCATGAGCTTGATCGAGGCTTCGGTCAACGTGCCGGTCTTGTCGGTGCATAACATATTCATGGCGCCCAGGTCGTGGATCGCGGACAGGCGCTTCACGATCACCTTGCGCTTCGCCATCTGCATCGCAGACCTGGCCAGCGTGACCGTAACAATCATCGGTAGCAGCTCCGGCGTCAGACCGACAGCAAGTGCGACGGAGAACATCAGCGATTCCAACATCGGCCGTGCGAAGACAATGTTCACGACCAGCACGAACAGCACCATCAGTATGGTGAAGCGCATGATCAGCATGCCGAAGCGACGAATGCCGACGGTGAATGCGGTGGCTGGCGGCTTCTCCGACAGGCTGGTCGCGAGGTGGCCGAGTGCGGTTCTGTTTCCCGTTCGACAGATCAGAATGGTGGCGGTGCCGCTGATTACCGACGTGCCGGCGAATACGGCGTTGGATGCGCCCGCCGGGTCTTCTGCACCGGACGCGGCGTCGCTGACCCGCTTTTCTGCGGGGTAGGGCTCACCGGTCAGCAGCGCCTGGTTGACATAGAGATCCCGGCTTTCGAGCAGCCGCGAGTCGGCGGGGACAAGATCGCCGGCGATCAGTTCGACAACGTCGCCAGGGACCAGTTGTTGGATCGGTACTGAGGTACGCGTTCCGTCGCGCCGAACGGTCGCCTGCACGGCCACTGACTGGCGCAGCGCCTCAACGGCGTTCTGGGCTCGAACCTCCTGGACGAAGTCGAAGATGATGCTGAGCATGACGATGCACAAGATGATGACGAAGCTTGCCACGTCGCCAGTCGCCGCAGATACCGCGCTCGCGATCAGCAGGATGATGATCAGAGGGTTGCCGAAGCGCGCAAGGAACTGGAGCCAGAGCGGTGATCGCTTGACGGTCGCGGCGTCGTTGGCCCCATAAATCACCAGTCGCGACTGTACCTCCGCCGTTTCCAGTCCCGTGGTTTTTGCCTTCAGCAACATCAGGAGCCGATCAGCCGGCTCCTGCCAGACCTGTTCCCGCTCCGGTTCGCCATTTCGGGGAGGAGCGTGGGAAGTGAGGCTAAGGTTGCTGGGATTATCGTTCATTGCGAGAGATCTCGTTTTTCTGCCGCGACTCCTGTATGTCCCAGATTAAGCGGAGCACTTGAGGTTCCGGGAAAGCAAAAACTGCCTAGGCGCTAGGCTGCCGCCAGATAAATTTCCCGTGTCTTTGTTCGACGTCGTCGCAACTGCATCACCATCCGGGGCTCTTTCGTCGGTAATCGGGAGGGTATGGTCGAAACTCTTGCGTTCGCGGTCGCTGGGAAGGTCAACGCCGACATCGAGCTACAGCCACTCTCGGCGATAGACGACATCTTTGACCGGCTCGCACATGGCAAGGTAGCTGGCCGTGTGGCCCTCGATTTTGTCGGCGCAAAAGTGAATGCCCACCCATCGAAGCCTTGGCAGCAAAAGGAAGAAACAGGAGCGGCGGCTTAGGGCCGGCGGCCCGTGGGACTGGTTCTGGCACCCCGGGCCACCGCGACGGCGGCGGCGGATCGTCGCCCATAGCCCTCCCTTGGGGATGTCAGGCCGGGGTGGCGAGGCCGAAGCCGGTCGCGATCCTGCAGAGGTCGACCCACACATCGAGGTGCACTGGCACGCCCTCGGCTTCCCGGATGGCGCCGTTGCGCGCTTCCGGCTCGCCGGGCACGAGCACCTCCTCGACGCCTTCGGCCGTCGGCGAGGACTTGACGTAGTCGACGTAGTCCATGGTCTGGCGAACGAAGTCCTGGGCGCCGAAATGCTTCGGATCAAGATAGATCGACAGCATCCCGTTGCTGAACCGTCCGGGGCCCGACGGGGCGCCGCCGCCCAGGATGCCGCCCAGGATGTCGCACATGAAGCACAGACCGGACCCCTTGTGCTCGCCAAATGCCCTGATCGCGCCGGTCCCGTTCAGGTAGCTGCGCGGGCCGTTCGGCGTCAGCGGTCCATAGAGCGTGGCCGGATCGGATGACAACTTGCCGTCAGTCGTGATCAGGGCACCTGCTGGAAGGGGCTTGCCGCCATTGGCAGCGACCAGGACCTTGCCCTCGGCGACGACCGAAGTAGCCATGTCGAGCAGCAGCATTGGGCGGCCCGCCATCGGTGGAACGCCGACGCAGAACGGGTTCGTGGACAGGCGCCGCCCGGTGCCGCCGAATGGCGCCACGGTCTGGGCGCCCGGGGCGTTGACGAAATGGATGGAGACCAGGCCGGCATCGGCCGCGCGCTCGGCCCAGGCGCCGATCCGACCGAGATGGCCGGAGCGGCGCAACGTCACCACCGCCAGCCCCGCAGCCCGCGCCTTGGCGATGCCCATATCGACCGCCTGTGGGCCGATGGTCTGGCCGAACCCGTGATTGCCGTCGAGCACCGCATGGATCGGGCTCTCGGCAACGACCGTCAGCGATTGGCCAGGCACCGTTTTCCCGGTGCGAATGTCCTCGACATAGCGTGATACCCGGATGACGCCATGGCTGTCATGACCCGTGAGGTTGGCAGAGACAAGGTTGACGGCAATTCTTTCTGCCTCGTCGGCATCGCAGCCGGCCTTGCGGAAGATGGCAGCCACCAAGTATCGCAGCGTGTCGGCGGGAACAGTGTGGGTGGGGGGATCAGCCATGGCGTGCATCCTCATTCTGGAACGCTGTTCGGTTTAGGCCGGGGCCTTGCGCATGGGTTAACCGGCTTTGCGCTCAGGCGAGGTCAAAAAACGCCGCGCCGCTGTCGGACAAGGTCGGCACCAGGAGGGCACGATCCAGGAACAGATTGCGAGCCTCGCAGCTGGTCTCGGCGACCAGCAGGCAGCCATGGCAGGCGGCGCCGTGCAGGGCGCGGTCATCCGTACTGCTTGCCGGGATGTGGTCGGCGCAGATCGGGTCGTTCGAGCAGACGCCGAGCCGCTGCAGAGCCGAGCGGAGGATTTCGTCGAACCGNNGCGCGCCTTCACCAGCGGGTTCTGGATGGCGTAGATGCGCTCCTTCAAGGCGGTGGCCGGGTAGCCGCATTCCAAGGCGATCTCTCCCATCAGTGCGTGCGACAGACTATGCAACATCAAGTACGCCACGCCGGCGAATGGGTAGGCGCGATCCCCACGTGCCGCTGCCCAGCCACCGTATCCGGCCAGCAAGGCCTTGACACGATCAACGACGTCGTCACGGGCCAGCCATGTCGCCACCGCGTCGGGATTGAAGTGGATGAACAAACCCTCACCAAACTGCTCAACGGCCGGCAGCCAATCCGCATCCAGGCTTAACGGGGCGCCGTCGACTGCGAGACGGATATCTTCAATGTCGTTGTCGCCGACTGTGGCGGCGGCTTCGAACCGAGTGAAACCGTACAGGCAGCACACCTCGCGCAGCCGGTGGACGACAACGAGGTTCTTGATCCCGGCGCACAGGGGACGATGGCCATGATCCCACCGATCGCGGGGTAACGTCTCCGCAAACAGCAGCGAACCGGGCCGGTTCTCCCCGATCAACTCGCGGCCGCTGGCGAACACCTGGAACTCGGCCAGCTTCGGCGGCAGATCGGCATCCTGTTCGGCCCGCGTGCGCAGCAGCACCAGGTGCGAGTAGATTTCGTCGTCCTTGTAGCCGAGCAGCGACGAGGCGAGCGCCTTGTTGAATTTCCTCGCGGCGGCGATGTCGGCGGGGCTCTCGGCCGCGACCAGGTCATCGAAATGCTTCTGCACCAGCCGCGACAGTTCGTCCTCGCCGGTGGGCAGCGAGATGACAGTCGCCACCTGTGAGAAATATGTATTGGTCGCCGTGCGCGTCAGGAACCGAAGATTGTTCACGCAGCCGCACGGGTCGACCTCGCCCAACCAGGGCCGTTGCCCGCTGCACTTGCCCAGACGGCCGGGCTGGAAGGCCTGTTCCATGCTGATCGACGCGCCGCAACCGCAGGTGACGCGGGTGTCGCGCGGGTCGGCGCTGGTGCCACGCTCCTGCAGCCACAGCGGCTCGCGACATTCGGTGGCGCCATGCACCACCCAGCGCCAGTTGATGTCCTGCAAGTGGCCTTTCTCGCAGCCCGCCACGAAGCGGATCGGCGTCACGTCTACCCGCTTCCCGCTCTCAAGCTGGTACTGGCGCCGGCCGCCGTTCGGCAGCAGGTCCTTCCAGCTGACAAGCCGGCGGCGCTGCGTACCGGAAGGATCGCCGCTGTCGCCAGGCTCCGGCTCGCACACGAACCAGGTCGGGAAGATGGTCACGGCCACACCGGGCGGTTCGCGCCCCTGCACCTCCTCGAACAGCGGCGGCGACCGCAGCGACAGCTTCTTGCCTTCGTCGAGGCGTCCGGTCTCCTTCAGGCGTTTTTCTAGCAGCTCGGCCAAGCGGCGTTCGTTGATCGGTTTGAAGGCCGCATCCCGCATGTCCCACCGCTCCAGCCCGCCGACCAGGACGGAGCGGGTCGGCAGGTCGATCATGGCGCCGGGGCCGAACGTTGTGATCAGCTGGCTGAGGCGTTGCAGGGTGCGGGCCATCTTCGGCGCTCCTCAGTCCAGGTCGGCGGCGTTAGCAATCCGGGCACCGGAGGGATCGCGCACCTTCAGGTAGGCGTTCGGCTCCACGTCCCGCATGGAGCGGCCAGCCGTGAACCGCTGGTGCTCGGGGGACAAGTTTGCCAGGGCGGGATCGAGGGGATCGTAGAGCAGGTGGTGCGGCCGTTTCCCATAGTTGAAGGCGCCACCATTGCGGGTCATCTCCTCGGCCACGGTGACCCAGTCGCGCAACAGGCCCTCGATGGCATCGCGCAATGCCGCATGACCGCCCGCCACGAGGCTCGCCGGTGCCCGCGCCAGTAACGCGTCGCAAACCAATTGCCATACCGGGTCATGATCTTGCAGTTCCTGCGCCGCCAGTTCAGGCGTCAGTGCCGGTTCGATGTACCGGGCGAGCGTGACCACCACGGCAGCCAGAGCACGGTCCAGGGCGCGTGCTGCCCACGGCGTGACGCTGGTCGCCTCCACGGCGCGGTAGAAGGTTCGGTGGAAGTGCCCGAACTGCTCATAGTGCATGCGGTCGCGCGGCTTGTGCAGGTTCAGCACCGTCACCACGAGGCCGGGCCGGTGGAAATCGCGGCCGACGCGGCTGGTCGCCTGGATGTACTCGGCGGCGGTCTTGGGTTGCCCCTGCACGATCATCAGGCCGAGCCGCGATATGTCCAGCCCCACCGAGATCATGTTGGTGGCCAGCGCAACATCGACCACCTTGCGGGTGCCGTCGAAGGGGGCTTCGAGCAGTTGTTTGGCCTCCGCCACCTGGTCGGTGTTGACGCGCGATGTCAGCTCCAGCACCTCGCCCACGGAGCGGTTGCGGAACGGGCCGATCGCCTCACCGTGCCGCTTCCGATCGGAGCCATAGCGGCCGGCGCGGGTGCGCACTTCGTCCTCCACGATGCGACGCGCCCCACCCAACTCGCGTAGGGCGTTGAAGTAGCAAAGGGCCGTCATGTACGGGTCGGCGGGGTTATCCTTGTGGGCGCCACCGGCAGCCTCGAAGGCGGTCTGCGCCGCGGCCAGCAACGTCGTCAGCGCCCGCAAGAAGACCAGTTTCGGGCCGCGGCCCTGGGCGGCCAGCCCGATATACCAGCGCGGCGGGTTGTCGGCGTCGTTCAGCGTCTTCGCGAAGAAGCTGTCGGTTGCCTCGATGCCAGGCGGTGGAAACATCGCCGTCTCGGCCCGGTCGAACAACGCACGGATCTGCTGCGCGGCCCGCCGCACCGTCGCGGTGGAAGCCACGATCTTGGGCCGGATGCGTCCGCCTTCGAACACGCGCGTCGTGAGACGGTCGATGGCCGCCTCATACAGCCCGGCCACCGTGCCGAGCGGTCCCGAGATCAGGTGCAGTTCGTCCTGAATGATCAGGTCGGGCGGGTCGAGGGTCCAGCCGTTGAACAGCTTCTGGCCGCCGATCTCGCTGGCGCCGTAGAAGCCATGTGCGGCGTCGAACCGATCCGCGCCGCCCAGCAGCGCGCCGGACGGCCCGACCCAGGGCAGGCTGGCGAACTTGTC
>PLTJ01000352.1 GCA_003164455.1 Acetobacteraceae bacterium | reverse complement strand
AGGTCGGGCACCTCGATCAGCGCCCGCGCCGCGGCGAGGGCGAAATTGCCGCCCGACCCGATGGCGATGATGCCGTCGTCCGGCTCCAGCACGTCGCCGTTGCCGGTGAGCGTGAAGGACCGGTCGCGGTCGGCCACCGCCATCATCGCCTCCAGCCGGCGCAGATAGCGGTCGGTGCGCCAGTCCTTCGCCAACTCCACGCAGGCCCGCTCCAACTGGCCGGGGAAGCGCTCCAGCTTGGCCTCGAGTCGTTCAAGCAACGTGAACGCNNTCGGCGGTGGCGCCGGCGAAGCCGGCCAGGATGGCGTCGCCGGGGCCGATGCGGCGGACCTTGCGCGCATTGCCCTTGATGATGGTCTGGCCGAGCGTGACCTGGCCGTCGCCGGCCATGGCAACCTGCCCGCCGCGGCGGACGCACAGGATGGTGGTGCCGTGCCAGCCGATCGGGTCGGCAACGGCGCCGGAGGAGAATTGGTTCTGCATAGTCGCGGGACATGGCCCACTGTTTGGCGGCAATCAAGGCACATGCGCGCCCCGCCGGGCTGAGGGGCGGAAAACTCGTGCCGATCCCCCCTGTTTCCGCGCCGCCATAGCGCGAAAACTTCCTTCGCAAGGCCGTTTCGGCTAGTGCTGCACGCCATGGTCACTCACCCCGCCCGCACCGCCAGTCTGACCCGCACCACCGCGGAGACGGACATTTCCGTCACCCTCGACCTGGACGGATCGGGCCACGGCGAGATCGACACCGGCATCGGTTTTCTCGACCACATGCTGACCGCCCTGGCACGCCACGGGCTGTTCGACCTGACCGTGCGGGCGAAGGGCGATCTGCATATCGATTACCACCACACCACCGAGGATATCGGCATCGTGCTCGGCCAAGCCCTGGTCCAGGCCCTCGGCGACAAGCGTGGCATCCGCCGCTTCGGCCACGCCGTCGTGCCGATGGACGAAGCGCTGACCGAGGCGGCCATCGATCTCTCCGGCCGCGCCTTCCTGGCCTGGGACGTCGCGTTTGCGCGCGACAAGGTCGGCGCCATGGACTGCGAGTTGTTCGAGGAGTTCTTCCGCGCGCTGGCGTTCAATGGGCTGTTTACCCTGCACGTGACGCAAAAGGCCGGCAGCAACGCGCACCACGTTGCCGAAGCCTGTTTCAAGGCGGTGGCGCGCGCCTTGCGCATGGCCGTCGAACCCGACCCGCGCGCCGGTGGGGCCATTCCATCCACCAAGGGGTCACTGTGAAGACCTGGACCGTTCACCTGCGCCCCGGCACCGCGCCGGTGCTGGTGGCGGAGGCGTTCTCCTGGGGGGCGGCGCTGTTCGGCCCGTTCTGGCTGCTGGCCCATCGCGCCTGGATCCCCGGCGTGCTGGTGCTGTGCGCCGAGGCAGCGATGGCGGCGGCCGTGCCCGCGGTGTTGCACTTGGTGCTGACGGTGGCGCTGGCCTGGCTGTTGGGCCTGTTCGGCCAGGATTGCCGGCGCTGGTCGCTGTCGCGGCGCGGCTTTGAGCTCGCCCATGTGGTGAGCGGGCGCACCGGCGCGGACGCTACCATACGGCTGTTCGACCAGCGGCCGGAACTTGGGCGGGAGGCGATGGCGTGAGGGTTGCGGTCATCGACTACGGCAGCGGCAACCTCGCCTCGGCCTCGCGTGCGTTGGTGCTGGCCGCCGAGCGGGACGGGATCGCCGCCACCGTCGCGGTGACCGCCGATCCCGACGCGGTGGCCCGTGCCGACCGCATCGTCCTGCCCGGTCAGGGCGCTTTCGCGGATTGCGCCGCCGGTCTGGCGGCGATTCCCGGACTGCGCGAGGCGGTGCTTGAAGGGGTGGGGGGCGGAAAACCGTTCCTCGGCATCTGCGTCGGCATGCAGTTGATGGCCGAGCGCGGGCTGGAGCACGCGGTAACCCCCGGCTTCGGCTGGATACAGGGCGAAATCGCCGCCATGGCGCCCGAAGGCGGGTTGCGCCTGCCGCAGATGGGCTGGAACGAGCTGGTCTTCGAGCCGGGCGCGCACCCCTTGCTGGACGGGCTGCTACCGGGCGATCACGCCTATTTCGTGCACGGCTACGCGCTGACCGGCGGTGACCGGGCGGAATGCATCGCCACCACCGAATACGGCGGCGAGGTGGTCGCCATGGTGGCGCGCGGCAACCGCGCCGGCACCCAGTTCCACGTCGAGAAGAGCCAGGACGTCGGCCTGCGCATTCTCGGCAACTTCCTGCGCTGGAACCCATAACATGGCTGACACCGAGGCTCTTCAGCAGCCCATGCTGGCAGTCGAGCGCGCCGCCGCGTTCAGCGACGACGACCTCGCCGCGCTGTGCGAGGCGGCCGACGCCGCCATCATCGACGGGGGCGGATTCGGTTGGGTCAACCCGCCCGGGCGGAACGCGCTGGAGCGTTATTTCAAGGGTCTTCTGCTGGTGCCCGAGCGCTCGCTGTACCTGGCCCGGCTGGACGGCGTGATCGTCGGCTCGGCGCAACTGGTGCGCCCGCCCCGCAACAACGAGGCGCAGGCCTTCGCCGCCACGCTGATGCACGCCTTCATCGCCCCCTACGCGCGCAGCCACGGCCTGGCCCGGCTGCTGACCGAGCGGGTGGAGGAGGGCGCGCGGGCGCTCGGCTATCAGGTGCTGAACCTGGATGTGCGCGAGACCCAGGGGGCGGCGATCGCGATGTACGAGTCGCTGGGCTACATCCGCTGGGGCATCCATCCGGCCTATGCGCGGGCGGCCGGGCGCACCGTCCGCGGCGTTTACTATTTCAAGTTGCTGCAGCCCGGCGGGCGGATCGGCTGATGGGACTGACCCTGTATCCGGCTATCGACCTCAAGGATGGCGCCTGCGTGCGCTTGCGTCGTGGCGAAATGGCGGATTCCACGGTGTATTCCGAGGATCCCGGGGCGCAGGCACGGGCCTGGCAGGATGCCGGCTGCCGCTGGCTGCATGTGGTCGATCTCAACGGCGCCTTCGCCGGCCGGCCGGTGAACGCCGATGCGGTGCGTGCCATCCTGGCAAGCGTGAGCATCCCGGTGCAGCTCGGTGGCGGCATCCGTGACCTTGACGGCATCAGGGCCTGGTTGTTGGCGGGGGTGCGGCGGGTCATCCTGGGCAGCGCCGCGGCCAAGAATCCCGGCTTCGTGCGGCAGGCCTGTCGCGCCCATCCCGGCCGCATCGCCGTCGGCATCGACGCCCGTGACGGCTTCGTCGCCACCGAGGGCTGGGCCGAAACCTCGACGATGCGGGCATTGGACCTGGCGCTGCGCTTCGAGGATGCCGGCGCCGCGGCGATCATCTACACCGATATCAGCCGCGACGGCATGCTGTCCGGGCTCAACCTCGAACAAACCATCGACCTCGCCTCGCAGATTTCCACCCCGGTGATCGCCTCGGGCGGGGTCGCCAGCCCCGACGATCTGGTGGCGCTGAAGCGGGCCGCGCGGTCCGACGGACCGGGGCTGATCGACGGTGTGATCGTCGGGCGCGCGCTGTACGACGGGCGCGTCGATGTGCGCGAGGCCCTCGCCCTGCTGGCGGAGTGACCGGATCACCGCGAGCGTTGTCGGGGCGTGGTTCAGTAACGGCGTCCTGACCCGCGTGATCGGTGCTTGCACCGGCGCGACGAAACGGCGCAAAAGCCGGCTCCAAGGGGATTTGTTGTGCTGAAACTGCGCGTCATTCCCTGCCTGGACGTCAAGGACGGACGGGTGGTCAAGGGGGTCAACTTCGTCGCGCTGCGCGACGCGGGTGACCCGGTCGAGCAGGCCGCGGTGTACGACGCCGCCGGCGCCGACGAATTGTGCTTTCTGGACATCACCGCCAGCTACGAGAACCGCGACACCATCCTGGACGTGGTATCGCGCACGGCGGCCCGGGTGTTCCTGCCGCTGACCGTGGGCGGCGGCATCCGCTCCATCGAGGACATGCGCCGTCTGCTGCTGGCCGGTGCCGACAAGTGCAGCATCAACTCGGCCGCGGTGGCCCGCCCCGCGCTGGTGGGTGAGGCGGCGCGCAAATTCGGCAGCCAGTGCGTGGTGGTGGCGGTGGACGCCAAGCAGGTCGCGCCTGGGCGCTGGCACGTGTTTACCCATGGCGGCCGGCGCGACACCGGCATCGACGCGGTATCGTGGTGCCGCCAGGTGGTGGCGTTGGGTGCTGGTGAAATCCTGCTGACCAGCATGGACCGCGACGGCACCGGGGTTGGGTTTGATCTCGAGCAACTGCGCGCGGTCTGCGGTGCGGTGCGGGTGCCCGTGATCGCCTCGGGTGGGGTTGGCACGTTGGCGCATTTCGTCGATGGCGCGCGTGCCGGCGCCACCGGACTGCTGGCGGCGAGTGTATTCCACTTCGGCACATTTTCCGTCGCCGAGGTGAAGGCGGCGCTGGCTGTCGCGGGGCTGCCGGTGCGGCTGCCGCGGCCAGTGGCGCGGGCGGCCTGAGGGCACACGCATGGCAAAACCGACCAAGAAGGCCCTCCCTAAACCCAAGCCCAAGCCCAAGCTCAAACCCAAGCCTGAGCGCGGCGCGAAGAAGGGTGGGGTGAAGAAGAAAGTCGTCGGACAGCCGTTCACCAAGCCAGCCGCCTCGACGGTGTCGACTGGCGTACCGCTGCTGCCGCCCCTGCCGCTGGCGGCCGGCGTATCCCCTGCCGTGCTCGATCGGTTGTGGTCGGTGGTGACGAGCCGGCGCGACGCCGATCCGATGCTGAGCCACTCCGCCCGGTTGCTGTCGCGCGGCACCGCCAAGGTCGCCCAGAAATTCGGCGAGGAGGCGGTGGAATGCCTGATCGAAGCCACCCTCGGCAACCACCGCGCGCTGGTGGCCGAGAGCGCCGACGTGCTCTACCACTTGGTCGTCATGTGGGTGGATGCCGGGGTGCGGCCGGAGGAAGTCTGGGCCGAGTTGCATCGACGCGAGGGCGTTTCCGGCATCGCTGAGAAGGCCGCCAGGGCGCGCGCGCTGCCGCTGACCCTTGGCATGGGCACCGCCAAGATCCCCTGAGATAATCGGGTGAAGCAAGGCCAGGGCGCTGCCCTGGACCCGCCAAGGGCCGTGAGGCCCTTGGAACCCGCTACTTTTCTTGGCTGCGCAGCAGCCATCAAATCATATCGCCATTCAATTATGGGCTGCTGACGCAGGTGCGCCATGACGGCGAGGAGGCTG
>PLTJ01000003.1 GCA_003164455.1 Acetobacteraceae bacterium | reverse complement strand
GCCCTCGGCGTCGATGGCTTCCGATGCGCCGATCCCGGTCACTGTGCGCTTCTCTTCATCCACCTTGGAGATGCGGCAGAAGAGGCTTTTCATAATTGGCTTGCTCATAAGTCCTCTGGCCCTCCTCCGGGGCGGTGCTCGCCGGGCTTGTGCGGCCACTGGGTGAGCGCGTTGGCCTGGTGCCTGCCCGCGTGATCCTTGGGAAGCTGGCAGTGAATGTGACGGAAGACCTGAATGCCGAGCTTCATTTCGGCGTTGCACTTCGGCTTGTCTTCCCAGAGGCCCTTCCAAATCCGGCTAATCATTGTCGGGCTCCTTTGTGGGCTTTGGAACGTGGACCATCTCCACGCAACAGCAGCGCGGGTGAAGGGGGACATGCAATGCGCCGCCGGGGAACGGGTCGTCAATCGGAATCTGCCCGGCCGCCTGCGCCAGATCGCACTCGTCGTCGATGTCATGCAGGTTCGACATCGACAGCGACTTGGTTGTGGCCCCGAGGTTCTTTCCGGTCTGGACCGTGGCCGCTGTCTGCGCAAAGGCCGTCTCGGTCTCTGCGATCATCTCCGCGCGGCCGGCGGAGAAGGTGAAGGACTCGTCGATGTGCCGGGCGAGTTGTGCCGGCGTCCATTGCTCGGCGAAGGCCTGCCCGATCATCTCGCGCAGATCCTCGCGGGTTGTCTCGGTGATGGCCCACTGCGCGCTGGGATTGTCCACCAGAACGCCATCCACCCACTTCTTGCCGACCAGCTCTGCCGAGCGCATCTCGGCGTATTCAAGCGCCTGGGTATCGGACAGGTTGAACAGGTCCGAGCCTTCGGTGCTCAGGTTCAGCGTGGCGAAGACCGTCGTAACGGCCTCCTGCGCCGTCGCTTCGAGGTCGGGTTTCATTTGGCTGGCCAGCGCATCCCACACGCTGAAGTCGATTGCGGCCAGGATGGCCTCAACATCGGGCGGCGTGGTATCGCCTGCGGCTTTGTGCACGCCGGGTAGGTACTTCTCAATCACCCGGCTCACCGAGACGCGCTGTGCGGCGAAGAAGCCTTTCAGCGTCGCTTCGATGTGGTCGGTGGCTGCTCTGCGCTTCGGCCCGAAGTGGGCCGGGTCAATCAGTAGCGGTGTAGAGTTTTTTTTTGAGCGACCGCCGCCTTGCTTACCTTCTTGCCGTCCTTCTTCGGCTTGGGATTGCCGCCGCCCTGGTCGTCGTCGCCGGGCTCGTCCTGGTCTTCCTCGGTGGCCACCATCATGGACGGCTGCGGTGGGTTGCCGCCCGAGTCTTCCCAGAGCGGCGAGAGGCCGTCGCGCTGGCGTAACTCATCAGCGACGCGCGTCCCGATGGCCACGTTGATCTGATCGACCTGCGCCTGTTTGAGAGCGTCGGTCTCAGCTTCCTCGTCGTAGACGAACTCGATGTCGGGCGCATTGAAGAGGTCGCGCCGCTGCACGATCTGGTCGATTTCGTTCTTCACCCAGAAGGTGAGCGGCTTCTCGCCGGATTCCTCGCGGGTGTCGTCTGACTGCTGGGCCGTGGCCCGGTTGTTCTGCTGCACGAACGGCGTCGCCGTTTCGCCCATCACGTAAGCGAAGATGCGCGCGCACCACTCTTCGAACTTGGGCTGGAACTCTTCCTTCTTGAGCAGTTCGACCTTGCCGCCGTTGGGCACGGGCAGGATCTTCACGCGCTCTTCGAGATTGCCGTTGTTCGAGGCTTGAATCTCCCGGATGAGCCGCAGAATCTCTGTCGTGCTCATGTTCTCGGGCATGGTCATGTACGCGAGCGGGATGTTCGACTCGTCGTACCAGTCCTGGTGCATCACCGTCTTGTAAATCAGGGTGAGGATGATGCCCAGCGTCTGCTCGACGGGCGAATAGCCGTAGAGCTTATGGTTGCGGACCTTGCCGGGCATGTAAATCAGGTCGCGCGTGGTGAGGTCGATAGCGGGCAGTCCCTTGACGATCTGCCGGTAAGCGGGCAGCGGGTACATGGGGCGGCGCCCGGTGTTATCGATCAGGACATTGATGGTCGCCCCATCGACGGGCATCAGGTTGAAGATGTCGCCGCCGCGGGTGCGCTGCACTTCGAGGGTGGGGGCGTCGATCACCAGCCGGTCTTCGAGCAGCATCCCCAGCCACACCGGGAAGCTGTGCGTCGAATCGGGCATCTGAAAGAAGTTGGTCAGAGCCTGGATGCGCGGGTCTTTGTTCGACCGATCCTTGGTCTGCGCCATGTACTCGCCAGCCTGGGGTTTCAGCCGGAAGTGCCAGTTCTTGGTGATGATCCTGGCAATGACTTTGTCGATGATGGCGCGGATGAGATAGCAGCCGTCGGCCATCATGCGCAATTGGTGGAAGCCCACCTTCTCGCCGGCGCGCGGGAGCCAGGTCTGGTTCAGCACCAGCGGGTAATCGAACTGGCGCGGAGGCGTTCCAGCGGGTGCCACCGGCGGGATCGGCGCGGACGGGTCGTACCATCCCTGCCATGCGGAGCGCAGGCGGTCGATCAGACTCGGACGGTCCGCTGCTACTTGGATTTCAGTGGCCATGCTCAACCCCGCTTCGGAAACACGCGCCGCAACGAGCCATGCTTGTCGCGGAAGTAAACGTCCTTGTTCTGTTCACGCACCAGCCGAACCACTTCGGGATCTTCCCCCTTGAGGTCGTCGCGCGGCTTCATGAGGCCCTTGAGCGTCAGAACGCGCGCCATGGTGCCGATGGGCTGCGGTGGTGTAATGCGCCTGGGAAGTTCCGCTATTGCCTCCAATGGAAAAGGCGTCCCGAAGAACGCCCCTGCCTGCTCTGGCTACTGTCCGCTGAAACGACGACGGGCTTCGATGTGTCGGGTGCGCCATTGACCGTGAGGGCGGCCAGCACGTCGTCGAGATGCAAACACT
>PLTJ01000072.1 GCA_003164455.1 Acetobacteraceae bacterium | reverse complement strand
ATGGCGCTGCCGGCGGGCTGGCTGACCGCGCGGCTCGGCGACCGGCCGACCGTGTTGGGCGGACTGGCGCTGATGGCCGCCGGCGGAGTGGCGACCGCGCTCGCGCCCGGGTTCGCCGTCGCGCTGGCCGGGCGGCTCGCGGCCGGCGTCGGCGGCGTGCTGCTGAACATCGCGCTGTCGCGCATGGTCATGGACCGGTTCGCCGGGCCTTCGCTGGGTTTGGCGCTGGGGTTGCTGCTGTCGGCCTGGCCGCTCGGGCTCGGCATCGGGCTGGTGGTGCTGCCGGCGGTGGCCGAGGCAACCGGCTGGCGCGACGCCCTGCTGGTCGCCGCCGGCATGTGCGCGCTCGCCCTGCCGATCTGCTCGGGCGCCATCTCCGTCGCCCACGGACCCCCTGGGCAGACCCGGCGCGTGTGGCTGTACCGGTATGAATGGCTGCCCGTGATGCTTGCCGGCGCGGTGTGGGGGCTGGTGAATGCCGGCCTGAACGTGCTGCTCGGCTTCGCGACGGTCTGGCTGGTGGCGCGTGGCGAAAGTGCCGCCGCCGCCGGTGTGGCGTTGAGCCTGCTCGGTTTCGCCAGCATGGTGACGCTGCCCTGCGGTGGTTGGCTGGGCGAACGGTCCGGCCGGCCGTTGCTGACGGTGGCGGTCAGCCTGGCGGCAATCTCGGCGCTGTTGCTGGTGCTGCCGCAGGCCCACCATTCGGCACTGCTGTTGGGACTGCTCGGCCTGGCCTTCGGCGTGCCTTGCGCCCTGATCGTCGGCATGCCCGCCCGGGTGCTGGTGCCGGAAAGCCGGGCGCTGGGCATGGGGGTGTTCTACACGGTGTTCTATGTCGTGGTGTCGCTGAGCCAACCGCTGGCCGGCTGGGCACGCGACGCCACCGGCGATGCAGCGGCACCGCTGATCATGGCGAATCTGTTCAACCTGCTGGGGCTGGCCGGGGTCGCCGCCTTCGCACTGACGGCCCGGCGGGCCCGCGCCGCAGCACTGGCCCGGGTCGTTGCTTAACCGGCGGTCTGCGCCAGCAGCGATATGCGCGCCTCCACCAGATCCTCCTCGCCCGGGGAGCGGTGGAGGGAAAAGCCCAGCCGGCGGACGAAGCCCAGCATCGGGTGGTTGTCCGCCAGCACCTGGCCGGTCATTTCGGTCATGCCCTGGTCGCGGCCCCAGACGATCAGCCGTTCCATCAGGTGGCGGGCGAGGCCACGGCCGGTCATGTCGCGCTGCACCACCACGGCGAACTCGCCGCCGCCCCCGTTCGGGTCGCGCACCAGGCGCGCCACGCCCACCGTCGCGCCGGTCGCTTCCTCCACCGCGATGAAGGCCATCTCGCGCTCGTAGTCGATCTGGGTCAGCCGGGCCATCTGCTCGGCCGACAGCTCGCGCAACGCCGAGAAGAAGCGGTAGCGAACATCCTCGGGGGTGAGCCGGCCGAAGAACTCGCCATGCGCGGCGGCGTCCTCGGGTCGGATCGGCCGGATGGTGAATTTCTGTCCTTTTGCCTCGTAGCTGCCGGTGAGCTCCGCCGGGTAGGGTGGGATGGCCAGCCGGCCCGGCGCCTCGCCCTCGCCGCGGAGGCGGATCCAGGCATCGGCCACCAGCACGCCATCAGCATCGGCGAACAATGGGTTGATGCCGAGTTCGGCAATCTCGGGAAAATCCACCACGAGCTGGCTGACCCGCACCAACGTGTCGGCAACCGCCTCCTCATTGGCGGCTTGCTGGTCGGGCAAGGGGCCGAGCGTGGCGGCAACGCGGGTGCGGGCGATCAGCGCATGCGCCAGCGGCAGATTGAGCGGCGGCAGGTCCACCGCAATGTCGCGCAGGAACGCCGCCGCGGTACCTCCCTGGCCGAAGGCGATGATGGGACCGAACACCGGGTCTTCGTCGATGCGAACCAGCAGTTCGCGGGCACGACCGATTTGGCGCTGGACCACGAAGCCGGGGTTCTTGTCCTCCGGCAGGATACCGCGCCGATGCTCCAGTATGGCGGCGGCGGCGCGTACCTGGCCGACGTCAAGCAGGTCGAACACCAGGCCGTTCCGGGTCTCAGCGGCGGGGCGATCGGTGCGGCGACACTTCAGCACCACCGGAAAGCCGAGCAGAGTGGCGGCCTCGGCGGCGGCCTCGGCACCCATGGCAGGACGGCTCGGCACCACCGGCACGCCATAGGCGGCCAGCACCCCCATGGCCTCGTCCTCGGTGAGCAAGAGCCGGCCGGCAGCGCGGGCGTGGGTGAAGGCACGGCGCACCTCGGCCTGGTCGGGGGCGATCTGCAGCACGTCACGCGGCGGCAGCTCGCGCGCGGCGGCACGGTTGCGGCGGTCCTGCACGAGGTGGAGAAAGCCGCGCACAGCCTGCTCGGGCGAGGCGAACGCCGGTACCCCGGCCGCGGCCAGCGTCCGGCGATGCGCCGCCCCGGTGATCTCGCCCATGGCGGCCACCAGCAACGGCACCTTCGCCGTGCCGGCCGCCGCGGCGATGGCGGCGATGGCGGCACCGTCCGCCGTCCCGGTCGGCGCGTGCACCACCAGCACACCGCCGACCTCGCGGGAGCCGGCGAGCAGCGTGGCGGTCTCGGCCAGCTTGATGGGATCGTCCGGGCCGACATAGACGATGTCGTCGGCCGGCGTGCCGGGGGCGAAGGCATCGGGCAGGCCGAGGCTGATGACGCGGCGCGTCTCCTCGGTCAGCACCGCCAGGCGCAACCCCTTGCGCAGCGCCGCATCGGCGCCGAACTGGGCCGGACCGATCGCATTGGTGACAATCGCCAAAGCCTCGCCGCGCGCCGGGCGGGCGCGGGTGAGGGTTTCCGCCGCCGCCAGCAGGTCCTCAAGGCGCGGCACCGCGAGGATGCCGCAGCGCCGCAACGCCGCGGCCAGGGTCGCATCGGCGCCGCCGGTGGGATCGAACAGCAGGCCACCGGCGCGGATGGCCACCATCGGGCGCAGCCGCGCGGCGGCGCGGGCGGCCGAGAGGAAGAGGCGCCGGTCCTTGATGCGGCGGATGTCGAGCAGGATGGCGCCGGTGCCGGGGTCGCGCGCCAGCCAGTCCAGCACGATGCTGAAACCGATATCGGCGTTGCCGCCGATACCGACAATGTGGCTGAACCCAACCCCGTTCGGCTCGGCCCAATCCAGCACGGCACGGCACAACGCCGCCGATTGCGATACCAGCGCGATCTTGCCCGGCCGTGGCGTCAGGTGGGCGCGCGAGGCGTTCAGCCCGATCGCGGGCACCGCCACGCCGAACGAACCGGGGCCGAGTGCGCGCACGCCACTGCCGCGCGCCGCTGCCGCCAGTCCCTCGGCCATGCCGACCACCACGGCGGCAAACGTACCCCGCTGCGCCAGGGCGGCGAAAGTGGATGCCACTGGGCCGTCCTCGCACAACACGGCGAGATCCGGCGCGACCGGCAGCGCGGCAATCTCCGGATAGGCGAATACGCCGGCAACCGCGCCGAGGTCGGCGCCCACCGGCAGGACGGCACCCTTGAAGCCGGCAGCCAGCATGTTCGCCATAACCTGGCCACCGATGGCCGTTCCGGCACCGATCACGGCAACCGAAGCAGGGCGGAACAGCGTGTCGGGCCGGAAGCGGCCCGAGCCGGTGGGGCGGAGCAACGGCATGTTGCGTTGCAGCGTATACCCGCGACAAGACGACCGGAAGTCTGGTCATGGGTCAGTTTGAATTTCGGCGCCGGGTGGAGCCGATTGCGATCACTTGCCGGCGGGCTGGTAGTTGTTGGACGCCTCGGACCATTTGAGCAGGCGGTGGGACTTCCCGTCCCTGGCCTTGAGCAACAGGTCGAAGTGACCAGAGGTGCTGTGCTTCAGGACCACCAGCACGTTCGCGCCTTCGGTAAGATCGTGATCGCGGGTGCCGTCAGCGTGCCAGTCGCCGGCGATATCCTTGGAGAACGACATCGGCACCGCCAGGATCTGCTTGAGCGTGCCGTCGATGACGGCGAAAAGATAGAGCGCGATGTAGTTGGCCCCGCCGCCGGCGTAGCCCTCGCTCCACTCACCCCGAAGGCCGAACGCCCGCTGGTTCGGGGCTATCGTGTATGCCGCCATATCGAAGGAGTCGAAGGTATCGGGGGGTATCTGGTCGCTATTGGCGTCCTCGAGGGCAGTGGGGGCGTCGGACAAATTCGTGTCGTGCCAATTGACCAGGCCATCGATCGCGGCCGGTTTAGCAATAAGATGCGGCGATTCGTTCTCTTTTGCCTCGATCACGCCAAGATAGACATGCATATCCGGCCTTGGGATGCCGAAGTTGCTTTGATCGCATCGTTTATCGTCCGATGACCCCGGCATGTTGCCGCCGGTGCAGACGATGGCGGCATAGACGCTGGGCTGGCCCGGCAACGGCCTGGCACCGACGATGCTCGGGGGCACCTTGTCGTCCGCCGGGACGAGTAGTGCGGTGATCTGCGGCGCCGACAGCTGCGGCGGCAGATGTACGCCGAGCCCGTCCGGGGCCGGCTTGCCCTCGATCTGCTGCGCGAAGGTGTGCTTCGCTTCGGGCGTCTTGAGCCGCGCCGGGACCTGGTCGAGGGAGTGGACGGTTTCCGCCAGAGCCGGCTGTGCAGCCATGGTGAGCAGCAGATAGAGCAACATTTTGACCATGGTAAATCGCCCGATTGGTTAGTCAGACGAACGATAGCACGCATCGCGGCCCGCCGGCGGACCGGGGCCGCGTGCAGCGTCCGCTGTGCAGCATCCACCAACGACGCTGCCGCAAGCCTGTTCGCCACCGCCTCGAAGCGCCAATATACGCCCGGAGCAGGAAGGAGCAGGGCAAGGCATGAGCGACGACCCGCGCTGGGACCCGGAAATGCGCGCGGCCCGGCAGGCCATGGACGCGGCGGCGGCGAAATTTCCGCCGGTGGAAGTCGTCGAACCACTGGACCCGCAGCGGGCGGTGAACGACAGGCTGGCGATGGCCGCCGCGCGCGGTGGCCCGGCGATGGCAACCACCAGCGAGTTCTGGATCTATGCCAACGGCCGGCGCGTGTTTTGCCGGCTGCACCGCCCGCGCGCCAGTGGCGTGCTGCCGGTGCTGGTGTGGTTCCACGGCGGCGGCTGGGTGTGGCTGACGGTGGACACGCATGACCGTCTGGTGCGCGAGCTGGCGACGGCCGGCGGGGTGGCGACGGTGTCGGTGGACTATACGCTGTCGCCGGAAGCGAAGTTCCCGCAGGCGTTGGCGGAATGCGTGGGCGTGGTGCGCGGACTGGCCGCGCGGGCGACGGAATGGGGGCTCGATGCGTCGCGCATCGTGCTGGGGGGCGATTCGGCCGGCGGCAACCTCGCCTTCGCCACCGCGCTGGCGCTGCGCGAGGATGGGCTCGGCGTACCTGGGCTGTCCGGTCTGCTCGCCCTCTATCCGGTGATCGCCCCGGATTTCGAGTCACCGAGTTACCGCGAATTCGCCACCGGCTACGGGCTGACCGCGGCGCGGATGCGGGCGTTCTGGAACCTCTATCTGCGCGATACCGTCGACCGCGCCAACCCGCTGGCCGTGCCGGCACGCGCCACGTTGGCCGGCTTGCCGCCGACGTTCATTCAACTGGCGGAATTGGACGTGCTGCGCTCGGAGGGCGAGACCTTCGCGGCCCGCTTGCGCGCGGCGGGGGTTGCGTGCGACTTGCAGGTCTACCCAGGTATGCTGCACGGCTTCATGCTGCTGACGGAGGCGGTGCGCGGTGCCCGCGCCGCGGTGGCGGACGCCGGTGCCTGGCTGCACCGGGTGAGCGGAACGTGATCCGCGGGTTGGGCTGAGCAAACGGCCGCAGGAGAGGGACAGACGATGAAGCTGACACGCCGCACGTTGCTCGCCGGCAGCGCCACCCTGGCGGCGCCGGCGATCGCCCGCTCGCAATCGGAGCCGATCCGCATCGGCGAGATCAATTCCTACACCGCCGTGCCCGCCTTCACCCTGCCCTACCGCCAGGGCTGGCAGCTTGCCGTGGAGCAGGTGAACGCCACCGGCGGGGTGCTCGGGCGCAAGCTGGAGGTGATCAGCCGCGACGATGCCGGTCGCCCGCAGGACGCGGTGCGCATTGCCGGCGAGCTGGTGGGCGAACAGAAGGTCGATCTTTTGGCCGGCGGCTTTCTCTCCAACGTCGGCCTCGCGATCTCCGATTTTGCCCTGCAGAACAAGCGTCTCTACGTGGCCAGCGAGCCGCTGACCGATGCGCTGGTGTGGGAGAAGGGGCACCGCTACTGCTTCCGCCTGCGGCCATCCACCTACATGCAGGCCGCCATGCTGGTGGGTGAGGCGGCGAAACTGAAGGCGAAACGCTGGGTGAGCGTGGCGCCGAACTATGAATACGGCACCTCGACGGTGAAATGGTTCAAGCAACTGCTGGCACAGCAGCGGCCGGACGTGACGTTCGTCGACGAGCAGTTGCCCGCGCTGGGGCGGATCGACGCCGGCGCCACTGTGGCGGCACTGGCGGCGGCCAAGCCGGAGGCGATCCTCAACGTCACCTTCGGACCGGACCTGACCAATTTCGTGCGCCAGGGCAACACCCGCGGCCTGTTCGAAGGGCGCAGCGTGGTTTCCGTCCTGACCGGCGAGCCGGAATATCTGGAGCCGCTGGGCGACGAGACGCCGACGGGCTGGCTGGTGACGGGCTATCCGGTGGACAGCGTGACCGACCCCGCCAACACCGCGTTCATCGCCGCCTACAAGGCCAAATTCAACGAAACGCCGAAAATGGGCTCGGTCGTTGGGCATGCGCTGATTTCGTCCATTGTCGCCGGATTGCAGAAGGCGGGTAGCACCGGCACCGAGGCGCTGTGCGATGCGCTGCCGGGGGCGTCGTTCGACACGCCGTTCGGGTGGGCGATGTGGCGGGCGATCGACCACCAGAGCACGCTTGGCACCTATGTCGGACATACCGCGCTGAAAGACGGCCACGGCACCATGGTGGACTGGCGCTACGTCAACGGCGCCGACGCGCTGCCGAGCGACGACGTCGTGCGCAAGCTGCGCCCGGCGTGAGCAGGCCACACCGCACTCCCTCCCCTCGCGGGAGGGGTTAGTACCGGACCATCGGCTTGGACGCCTTCCTCATCCAGTTGCTGACCGGCCTCGCCGGGGCGTCGTCGCTGTTCCTGGTGGCGGCGGGGTTGACCGTCATCTTCGGCGTCACCCGGGTGGTCAATTTCTCCCATGGCAGCCTGTTCATGCTGGGGGCCTTCATCGCCTGGAGCGTGCTGACACGGCTGCCGCGCGAGCCGGGCTGGCACGTCGCCGGCGTGCTGATCGCAGCGCTGGCCACGGCCGGCATCGGTGCGCTGCTGGAAATGGGACTGTTGCGGCGCATCTACCGCGCGCCGGAGCTGCTGCAATTGCTGGCCACCTTCGGGGTGGTGCTGATGGTGCAGGACCTTGCCTTGCTGATCTGGGGGCCGAACGATCTGTCGCTGCCCCGGCCGCCCTGGCTGCGCGGTTTTGTCCGCATCGCCGAGCAGCAGTTCCCGCTCTACGACCTGATCCTGATCGGCATCGCGCCGCTGATGCTGGTCGCATTGTGGTTGCTGTTCACCCACACGCGCTGGGGCACGCTGGTGCGCGCCGCCACCCAGGACCGCGATATGCTGGCCGCCCTCGGCGTCGATCAGCGCCTGCTGTTCACGTCGGTCTTCGCCCTTGGGGCGGGACTGGCCGGGTTGGGGGGCGCCCTGGCCCTGCCGGACGGATCGGCCAACCTGCAGATGGATATGTCCGTCATCACCGACGCTTTCGTCGTCGTGGTGGTGGGTGGCATGGGCAGCCTGCCCGGGGCCTATCTCGCCGCGCTGCTGATCGCGCTGCTGCAGACTTTCGGCATCGTGCTGCTGCCGAAGGCGACGCTGGTGCTGATGTTCGTGGTGATGGCTTCTGTGCTGGTGGTGCGGCCGCACGGGTTACTCGGCCGCGCGCAAGTCCCGACGCGCGGCGAGGCGCACGCCTATGCCCTCATCCGCCCGGCAACGCCGGCGTTGCGCACGCTGGGGGCGGCTGCACTGGCGCTGGCACTGGCGGCGCCTCTTCTCGTCGGTCCATTCTGGCTCTCCGTGCTCACCGAGGCGCTGATAGCCATGCTGTTCGCCGCCTCGCTGCACGCCATGATGGGGCCGGGCGGCATGATCAGCTTCGGCCATGCCGCGTGGTTCGGCATCGGCGCCTATGCCGCCGCGCTGGCCGCCAGGGGGCTCGCCGTGCCGATGCCGGTCGGGCTGCTGCTGGGGCCGTTGCTGGCCGGGGTGGTGGCGCTGGCCTTCGGCTGGTTCGTGGTGCGCCTGTCCGGTATCTATCTTGCCATGCTGACGCTGGCCTTCGCGCAGATCGTCTGGGCGGTGGTGTTCCAATCCGACATCACCGGTGGCGACAACGGCGTGCTGGGCGTCTGGCCCGACGCCTGGGCGCGCGATCCCCGCGTATTCTACCTGGTGGCCCTGGTGTTGTGCGTGGGCGGCACATTGGCACTGCGCCGGGTGCTGTTTTCCCCATTCGGCTATGCGCTGCGGGCGGCCCGCGATGCCCCTGAACGCGCCGAGGCGATCGGGCTGTTTCCGACTGGGCTGCGCATGGCGGCGTTTTGCCTCGCCGGCACCGCGGCGGGGCTGGCCGGAGCGGTCGGCGCCTACTCGAAAGGCAGCGTGTTCCCGAGCACCATCTCCATCGGCCGGTCGGTGGACGCGCTGCTGATGGTGCTGCTCGGCGGGGTCCAGACAATGGCCGGGCCGGTGGTGGGAGCGCTGGCCTATACCGGGCTGTACGACGTGCTGATCCGCGCCACCGATCTGTGGCGGCTGGTGCTGGGGGCGGCCATCGTCGCCCTGGTGCTGGCCTTCCCGCAGGGCATCGCGGGCGCGGCGTCGCGCGTCGTGCGGGATGATGCGGCGTGACGGTGCTGGAAGCGATCGGCCTGAACAAGAGTTTCGGCGGCGTGCACGCGGTATCCGACGTGTCGTTCTCGGTGGACCGCGGCGAGATGCTGGCGATGATCGGGCCGAACGGGGCGGGAAAATCGACCTGTTTCAATCTCGTTGGCGGCCAGTTGCGCCCCGATGCCGGCCGCGTGCGGCTGGCCGGGCAGGACATCACCGGCCAGCCGCCTGGGCTGCTGGCGCGCCTCGGCGTGGCGCGCACTTTTCAGATCGCCACCGTCTTCGCCTCGATGACGGTGCGCGAGAACGTTCAGGTGGCGCTACAGGCGCATCATCGCCGCAGTTGGCGGTTCTGGCGTGCCGCCGATACCGGGTTCCGCCAATCGTCCCTGTCGTTGCTGGCAAAGGTGGACATGGACGGGCAGGCCGGACGCGCCGCCGGCGTGTTGGCCTATGGCGACCTCAAGCGCCTGGAACTGGCCGTGGCGCTGGCCAGCAACCCACGGCTGCTGCTGATGGACGAACCCACCGCCGGCATGGCCGCGGAGGAACGCACGGCGCTGATGGCGCTGGTGCGCCGGCTGGCCCATGGCAGCGGCCTCGCCGTGTTGTTCACCGAACACGACATGGACGTGGTGTTCGGGCTCGCCGACCGCATTCTTGTGCTTAACCGGGGCGAACTGATCGCCGTGGGCGGTGCCGCCGCCATCCGCGCCGATGCCAGGGTGCGCGAAGTCTATCTGGGCTCCGGTGCCACCGGCGGTGGGTACTGATGCTGGAAGTCATCGATCTGCACAGCCGCTATGGTCGCGCCCACATTCTGCAGGGTGTTTTTTTCGCTGCCGCGGCCGGCGAGGTGCTGGTGCTGCTGGGCCGCAACGGAGCGGGCAAGAGTACCACGCTGAAGTCCATCATCGGCTTGGTGCGGCCCTCCGCGGGGCGGGTGGTGTTCGACGGGGTGGACGTGGCGGGATGGGAGCCGTATCGGATCGCCCGCGCCGGACTGGGCTATGTGCCGGAGGACCGGCGTATCTTTTCCGATCTCACCGTCGCCGAGAATCTTCTTGTCGGCCGCCAGAAGGCGCGGTTCGGATTGGCGCCCTGGACAGAAGCGCGGCTGTTCGCGCTGTTTCCCAACCTTGCCGACCTGTACCGCCGCCCGGCCGGCCAGATGAGCGGCGGCGAGCAGCAGATGCTGACCATCGCGCGCACGCTGATGGGCAATCCGCGGTGCATTCTGCTGGACGAGCCGAGCGAGGGCCTGGCGCCGGTGATCGCCGAGCAGATGGCGCATGCGATTCTCGCCCTCAAGGCGGAGGGGGTGACGGTGGTGCTGGCCGAGCAGAATCTTCACTTCGCGGCCCGGGTGGCCGATCGGGCGGCGGTGATCGAGACGGGGCGGACAATCTGGTCCGGGGCGATGGCGGCGCTGCGCGAGGACGCGGCGCTGCGGGCGGCGCATCTGCATCTGTGAGGAAGTGAGCGGGCGCTTTCGTCGTGGGTTGCCAATCTTGGCCTGGACGGTCATACAGTGTATGGTGAATCTTCTTCAAAGGTTCCGTAATGGTCACGGAGGGACTCCAAGCATGGCCCTCCCTGCCGGCAACTATTGATCTGAATCAATGCTGGCGTTCTGCGGCATCGCTACAGGGTGCTCAAAGCGCAAGTGAGGAACAAAGCAATGAAAGACGTCGTCGGCGTGGCTGCAATCGCTCAGGCGGTCGAGGATTACCGGCAAGGCATGCTCACCGCCAACAAGGCGCAACTTGAGGCGCTGTGCATGGACGAGGTCTCCTTCGGCCACACGTCCGGTCTGCTGCAGACGAAGGCGGAGTTCATCACCTCCGTGACCGACGGCAAGACCGTCTGGAAATCGCTCAGCTTCGAGAAACCGGTCAACCGTATTGTCGGCGACTGCGCCATCTCCCACTTCATTTTCGTCGGTGAGAACGAGAACGGGGGCAAGACCAACGCATTGAAGTTCGACGTGGTGCTGGTCTGGCACAAGCAGGGCGGGCAATGGCGGATGCTGGTGCGCCAGGGTTACAACAAGGTCTGATCCACCGACCCGCGTCCCCCGCAGTGGCGGGGGCTGGCGGTATGGTCGCGCTGCCAGTTCGCCGGCGGTCGTTCCCACAACCTCCAGGGGTATGCGCCCAACCAAAGCGCAGGCCCGGGAACCCGATGTTGTCCGCAATGGACAAGACCGCCTTGAGCGAGCGCGATATTTGCACAAAGTTCATCATGCCGGTGATGTGGGCGGCCACGACGCCCCGCGCGCCGTTACCGCCGTCATGATGGACCGAACCGACCCTCGGCCGGGACAGACGCTGTTCGACCCGGCCTGCGGTACTGGTGAAACCATTCTCTGCGACGGTAGGATGGCGAACTCCATCCTCCGAGCAGGACAGCCGTCGTGCCCGGCGAGCCGATCTGTTGGCTATCAGATGCCGGCTTGTCGCCTTGCTAGATAAAGTGGGCTCCGATATAATCTCACAGACCCATGCGAAGGGCCGGTCGCCAACGGAAAGGGTCAAACCGTGCCAGTAGTCTCCACCAAGGAGATCCTCCAGGATGCGTTCGCCAGGCGCTACGGTGTCGGCGCGTTCAATATCGTCAACGACCTGACTCTCGAGGCTGTCGTCGCCGCCGCTGTCGCATTGCGCGCGCCGCTGATCATACAGACCTCGGTGAAGACGGTGAAGACCGCCGGCATCGACACGATCTACGCGTTGTTCCGGGCGGTAGCCGAGCGTGCGGACGTGCCGATCGCCCTTCATCTCGATCACTGCCCGGACCGTGCTGTGCTTTCCGCCTGCCTGAAACGCGGCTGGAACTCGGTTTTGTTTGATGGCTCGCAGTTGCCAAGCGTCGAGGAATGCAAGCGCCAGACCATCGAGGTCGTCGCCGAGGCACGTACCTACGGCGCTGATGTCGAGGGCGAGATCGAAGGCATCAAAGGCGTTGAGGACGGCGTCGGCTCCGACGACGCCGCAGATATCTACTCGTTGGAGACTGCGGTCGATTTCGTCCGCTCCACCGGGGTGGATATCTTCGCGCCGGCGATCGGCAATGCCCATGGCGTTTACAAGAGCGAGCCGGTGCTAAACGCCCAGCGGGTTTCGGACATTGTCGCGCAGATCCCTCTACCGATCTGCCTGCACGGCGGCACTGGGCTGAGTAGCGCCCAGTTCGACGATCTGATCGCCCGCGGCTGCGCCAAGGTCAATATTTCCACCGCCCTGAAAATCGCCTTCATGCGCGCGAATAAGGACTTCTTCCAGGAGAAGCCCACAAACACCGATCCGCCGACCCTCCTGAAGTTCGTCGGCGAGCGGGTCAAGCAGATGGCCATGGAGCATATTCGGATGTTCCATAGCGACGGGAAGGCAGCGTGAGTGCGCTGATCTTCGACTGCGACGGGGTTCTCTCCGACACCGAGCGAGAAGGTCATCTGCCGGCCTTCAACCAGACCTTCCGCGAATTCGGCCTGCCCGTGCAATGGTCGGAGGCGGAGTACGGCGAACGCCTTCGCATCGGCGGCGGCAAGGAACGGATGGCGAGCCTGCTGACGAAAGACTTCGTCGCCGCCGCAGGGTTGCCGCGCGACCGGGACGCGCAGATGGCTGAAGTGGCACGCTGGCACAAGCGCAAGACGGAGATCTACACGGGCATGGTGGCCGAAGGTCGTCTGCCGCCACGTCCCGGTATCGCCCGGCTGATCAGCGAGGCGCTGGATGCCGGCTGGACGCTGGCGGTGGCGTCGACCTCGGCCCAGGCGTCAGTGGCAGCGATCCTTAATTGCGCTGCGGGACCGCAGAATGCCGCGCGCTTCGCGGTCGTGCTGGCCGGCGACGTCGTTGCCAGGAAGAAACCCGCGCCGGACATCTACCATCTCGCGGTGGACCGGTTGGGGGTCGATCGCACCGATGCGCTGGTGATCGAGGACTCGCGCAATGGCCTGCAAGCCGCCACGGCGGCCGGCCTGCGCTGCGTGGTCACCGTTAGCAGCTACACCCGCCAGGAGAATTTCGATGAAGCTGCGTTGGTCGTCAGCGATTTCGGCGAGCCCGGCGGCATGATCGAGGTGCTGGCCAACCGGAGTCGCGCGCGGCCGGCGGGCTGGATTCGCCTGGAGGATCTGGCCGCGTGTCTGGAGAACCAGCCAGCCGCGCATCCCTGAGACCGACCAACAACACTACCGAGGAAGCGAATGCCGACATCCATGCCCATGGTTGAAACCGTCGTCCGCTCGATGGCGCGCACGGCGGCGGACAGCGAGCAATATTTTTGCGAACTCGACTCGGTCGTCGGTGACGGGGATTTCGGCTTCTCTCTGGCACGCGGGTTTGAAAAGGTGATGGAGGAGTTCGATTCCATCGACCGGAAAGACGCCGGCACTTTCCTCAAGAAGGTCGGCCTCATCATCACCAGCCGATGCGGCGGGACCTCCGGGCCGCTCTGGGGAACCGGCTTCCTGCGCGCCGGCACGGCGGCTGGCAACCGGCTGGACCTGACCGCCACGGACGCGGTGGCGATGCTGCGGGCGGCCTTCGAGGGCATCCAAAAACGGGGTGGCGCCGAGTTGGGCGACAAGACCCTGCTCGACGCGCTCGCCCCCCTGATCGCCCACTTCGAAGAAGCATTGGCGGCGGGCGCCGAGCCCCATGCGGCCTTCGCCGCCGCGGTCGAGGCTGCCGAGGCCGCCGCCCGGCAGACGACCGAACTCGTCGCCCGTCGCGGGCGTGCTTCCTACACCGGCGAACGCAGTCGGGGCTCGCCCGATGCGGGAGCCATGGCGGTCGCACTGATGGCCAAGAACGTCAGCGCGGCTTGCCAGCCCTAAGGGGCCCGCTGAACCCAAGGAGGAAACGTCATGAAGAAATTTGTCAACAATCCAAAACAATTCGTGCCCGATATGTTAGTGGGCTTGGCGCGGGCCAATCCGGGCACCCTCAAGTATGTGCCCGAATACAATCTGATTATGCGTAAGGATGCGCCGAACGATAACAAGGTGTCGATTATTCAGGGCTCCGGTTCCGGCCACGAACCCGCCCATGTGATGGCGGTCGGTCGCGGCATGTTGGACGCAGCCTGTCCCGGCGACGTCTTCTCGGCGCCTCCGGTCGATTACATAACGGAGACGACGAAGCTGCTACGCTCGGCGAAGGGCGTGCTCTACCTGGTCAACAACTACACAGGCGACCGTCTGGCCTTCGAGATGGCGTCCGAGTTGTCGGATGCCGAAGGCATTCACGTCGAAACCCTCATCATCGATGACGACGTGTCGGTGTCGAATTCGACCTATACGGTCGGCCGCCGCGGCGTGGCCGGGAACTTCTTCGTCATCAAGGCGGTCGGCGCGGCGAGCGAAAAGGGCGCCAGCATCGAGCGGCTCCTGGAGATCGGCAAGAAGGTCAACGGCGTGACCCGTTCGATGGGTATCGCGCTCAGCTCGTGCACGCCGCCAGCCAAGGGCGTTCCGCTGTTCGCCATCGCCGAGGACGAGATGGAAGTCGGGATCGGCATCCATGGCGAACCTGGGCGTCGCCGGGCCAAGATCGGCAACGCGGATGAGATCGTGACGCTTCTCCTGGACGCCATCGTCACCGACCTGCCCTACAAGAACGGCGACCGCGTCGCCCTGATGGTCAACGGCCTGGGCGGCACTCCGATCAGCGAACTCTATCTGCTCTATGGGCTTGCTCATGCCCAGTTGGAGAAGCGGGGCATCCAGATCGGACGGTCTTACGTCGGAGAGTACTGCACCTCGCTGGAAATGGCCGGCGCATCCATCACCCTGGTCCGCCTCGACAACGAGATCGAGACTCTGCTCGCCGCGGACGCCGAAACGCCGATCCGGGTCTTCTAGAGCGTGATCGCCCGAATCGGAATCGGCAGAGGGCGTGAATCACGCGATCAAACAAAGAGCTAGAGCGGGATGACTTCGCCTACCAGAAGTCATC
>PLTJ01000064.1 GCA_003164455.1 Acetobacteraceae bacterium | reverse complement strand
ACTCTTAATCAGCGGGCCGCAAGTTCAAGCCCTGCTGCGCCCACCACGCGATATCAGATACTTAGCGAGCGGGCTGTCGGACTTCGGCGTTCTGCGTCGGCGCCAGGCGTTCCTGGCGCTTGGCACCCACGCCAAGCCCCCTTTCCTGAGGGGCGACCATTCCCGCCCCTCGTTCGCGTTCAAAAGCAGCCGATTTGTACCCAACCGACGATGGGTTTGACCGAGATCCAGGGACCAAAGTCGGAATGCAGGTTCAAGTCCGGTCGTTGTCGATTTCCGCTATAAGCGGCTTGGTCAGCGGATATTTGTCAGTGAACGGGTCCCATACCTTGCGGGTCACTTCCTGCCGCACTGCCTTGCGATCGCCAGGTGTCATCGGGGAGTACTTGACACCGAGCTTCACCAGTTCATCCGTCGCTTTTTGGACTTTGGCTGGCGTCTCGGCGTACTGGTAAACGGATGCTTCCTGCGCCGCCTGCAGGAAGGCAGGCAGCAAATCGGCCGGCATTGTCGATATGACACGCGGGCTTGCCGCAGCCGATATCGGCAGGAACATGTGCTCGGAGAGGTAACAGTTCTTGGTCGTCTCGTAGAGCTTCATGCCCAGCACGGTGCCGGCGTTTTGCTCGAAGCCGTCAACGATGCCGGTCTGCAGGGCAGTGTAAAGCTCATTCATCGCTATCGGGGTGGGTATGGCACCCATCGCTTCGATCGTCTGAATGAAGGTCGGCGCAGGCAGCACACGGATCTTGACATTCTTGACGTCAGCCAGCGAGGCAACGGGCTTCTTGGTGTAGATATTGCGGGCACCAAACGTGGACGTCCAGCCGAGAATGGTGACCTTGCTACGGTCATAAACCACTTGCGCCAACCGCTTGCCGACAGCGCCATGCAGATGCCTCTTTTGCTGGTCGTAGCTGTCGAACAGGTAGCCCAGGTCGAGCATGCCGACTTCCGGCACCACCGTCGCCCAATAAGACGAGCCGCTGATCATGATGTCGACGGTTCCCGTCTTTACCTGCTGAGCGACGTCATTCTCGGCGCCCAACTGGCCGTTCGGGAAGTAATCGAGCTTGATCCGCTCGCCGACGGACGCTTGCAGGTTATCGGCGAAACGCCGAAACCAGACATAGTGCTCCGAAAATTCGTCGGTCGTCAGGCTGGACGAGACGCGGAGACGGATCGGCTTGACGGACTGACCAAACGCAAGGGCTGGCGCACAAAGCGAGCCGGCCGCGGTGGCTGCCCCCATCAGAAAATTGCGGCGAGAGCTTATGAACCCGTTCATTGACCTTCTCCTCCATTGAAGTGACCTTTGGCCACATTGGCGAAACAGCGACTCATGATCTCTAGAGACCCCATCGCCGGGGCAACCACAGAGAAAAACCTGGTACAAGAATCAGCAATAATAGTCCGATAAGAAGCACGGCAAGATATTTCATCATCGATCGAGACACATCTTTTATATCGGTCTGAGTGACTGCACAGGTGGTATAGAGACCCACTCCCAGCGGAGGGGAGCAGAGCCCCACCCCCATCGCCACGACCGTCACGATACCGAAATGCAGTGGGTCAATGCCCAACCTGGCAGCGACTGGAGTCAGAAGCGGAGCGAAAATGATCAGAGCGGGAGCCCCTTCCAATATCGAACCGAAGAAAATCATCATGACCGATGAAGCAAGCAGGAACATGACGCTGCCGTAGTCTCGGCCAAACGCGATGAGATCGATCGACAAGTTCTGGGGAATTTGCTCGATCGTGAGCGAATAGGCCAATGCTGAAGCCGCAGCCACGATGAAGAGGATGGAGCTTGTGGTCGCGGCCGATTGAACGAACAGCCTTATCGTCGATTTGACGGTCAGTTCCCGAAACGCCAGGGACCCGACGACGAAAGCGTACACCACAGCGAAAGCGGAGATCTCGGTTGAGGTGGCCACCCCGATCATGACTCCGCGCCCGATCATCAAAATCATGATGAGGCCGACCATTGCGCCGCCGATCAAAGGCATCAGCGGCTTGTTCTGGTCGAAGGCTTCAGCCGGGTTGATCCGTTTACCAAAGTAGACGACTACCGCAATAAGCGTCAGGGCGAGCACGCCCGCCGGCACAAGCCCGGCAACAAATAGGCCGCCGATCGAGACGTTCGCGACAAAGCCAAAAACAATAATGTTGATACAGGGCGGAATAGTCTCAGACATTATCGCGGTAGCCGCCAGCAGGCCGGCCGCGTCGTTCGGATCCTGCCCGGTCCTCCGCACCGCCGGCATTATCACCGGACCGACCGCTGCAATGTCTGCATTCTTGGATCCGGAAATGCCGGAAAAGAACGCGGAGGCAACCACGATGATGATATTCAGCCCGCCCCGCGTTCTGCCCATCATACGCAGCAAAAGTTCGATAAGACGAATCGACATCCCATTGGCCTCCATGGCCAGACCGGCCAGGATGAAGAAAGGAATGGCGAGAAGAACAAAGTGGCCGCAGCCGGCGATAAGCTGCTGTGAGTAGATGGATATGTTCAATGACGGATTGGTCAGGAAATAGACCAGCGCGGAGAACGCCAGGGAAAATGCGATGGGAACGCCGATAACCAAAGGCAGGATGGCGGTGATCCCGATCAGCATGGCCGACGTCATTCCGTAGTCGGGTGCGTATGTGTTCCACGCCCAAACCGCGATCGACAAACAAAGGCTTGCGGCCAGCGTCCAGCAGACTGTTCGTCTGGGACCGGCAACCGCTCTGGCCATCGCAACGACCAACAAAAAGCAACTGCCGACGATGGGAGGGTAGATGAAGATCCATTGCGGCAACCCGAGCGGCGTGATCTCGCCGGCCGAGAGGATCGCCAATTGGATAGACGCAAAAACGAGCCCTGCTGCCACCGCGACAATGATCCAGTGGCAAAGTTGGATCAACGTCTGATGCCAGCGATGCGGAAACAACTGGCGCGCAGATTCCAAACCGGAATGTTTGCCTCGAGCCAGAACAGTTCCGGCACCGAGAAAAACCAACATCCCCATCAGAGCGCTGGCCACTTCTTCGGCCCAGTTGATCGGATTGTGAAGAAAGTAGCGGAAGACCACGGAACCGAAAACGACCAGGACATCAATGGCCAGAATGACAGCCATCACATGCTCGACCAGGTGCACGATCGAGGTGAGGATCAGGCCGGCTCTGCCCCATTCCACAAACAGGGATGCCGCCTCGGATTGGCTCGTCGAAGTCGGAGGAATGGCGGCTGACATTGCACCCGTACTGCTGTCCATGGTTCCTTCCTCGTTGCGCGTGCGGGCTAGACGCGATGCAGTTGCATGCCGCCGCCTATATCCAGGTGGATTCCGGTGGCGTACGGGATGTCGCCGCGGGCCAGCGTGACGACCGTCGCGGCAACATCGTCTGGTTCGCCCCAGCGGTTCATCGGTACACCGCCGTCAGCGATGAACTGGTCGTAGCGCGCGGCGGCCGGCAAGGTCATGGCGGTGTGGATGATGCCAGGCCTTATCTCGAACACCGCAATGCCGGCACTGGCCAGACGGGCGGCGAACAGTTTGCTCATCATCGCCAATGCCGCCTTGGCCATGCAGTAGTCGGCCCGGTTCTCTCCGACGATCTCGGCGTTGGCCGATCCGATCGTGATGATGGTACGTGGCACGTTGGCTGCTGGCCGGCAATCCAGCATGTGCCGGGCTACGGCTTGCGTCAGAAAGAAGGTTCCGCGGAGATTGATGCCCAGCAGGCGATCGAAGCTCTCTGGCGAAAGTCCGAGCATGTCGCCCCGCTTCAGCGACGTAACACCGGCGCTGTTGACCAGGCAGGTGAGGGGACCGAGGTCGGCGACTATCCGCGCCAGCAACACCGCGTGCTCACCGATCTGGGCGATATCGGCCTGATAATAACGCATTGCATCGGTCAGCGGCGGCGCGTCGGCCTCGAGACTGGCGAGAGCGACGGAGTAGCCGGAAGCAGCGAGAGCCCGGGCGGTTGCCAGACCGATGCCGTTGCCGGCCCCGGTGACGAGGGCAGTGCCGCACTGTTTCATTACGGTGCAACCGAGCGCTTTGCCATCGTTCCTCTCCTCCTGGCCCAGTCGGGCTCTCGTTGATTCTCTAGCAGACCGGCCCGGGCGGTGCAATCGGCCAGTTCGTGCTGCCCCTTTGTACGCGGTGATCGTCCATCGTACCTTTGCGGAAAAACATGTGCATTGCCGTCAGATATGTTGGTTCAAGAAACATGCATTTCCCGCGGACACTGATGAGCCGGCGCCATCGCCGCGACTTGCCTACAGCTCGCGACGTTTCGGACCCTCGTCGCCCGATACAAAAGCCTTGTGCTGCCCTGCCGCCAGTCGCCGGCGAGGCGGGCCAGAAGAAAGTCGTTCCACTATTTCGACGTCACACTCAAGCGCGATATCGGTCCGCCGACCATTGAGCGCCGCGATCAGATAGTTCGCCGCCCTTCGCCCAACGTCATCGCTTCGCACCCTGAGCGTGGTAATCGGCACCGGCAACTCCCGCATGATCTCGACGTCGTCATATCCCACGATGGACAGGTCGCCTGGCAACTTGATGTTGCGGCTGAGCGCCTCCAGTACCGCGCCGACAGCAAGGAAGGCGTTGCCGCAGATGATGGCGGTGGGCCAGGGATTGCGGGCGATGATGGTGCTGAACAAGGCGCGTCCCTCGGCGATGCTCCATCGACCTTCCGTGAAATGGTTCGGCCGGATGGACAACCCGGCTTCGGCGAGCGCGTCCCGTATGCCCTGCAGGCGCGCTGCCGCACGATCGTTATTCTGAACGGACTGAGCAATCACCCCAAACCTCCGATGCCCTTGCGCGATCAGGTGATTGGCCAAGGCTCGCATGGCTTTCCGATTGTCCGGCCCGATGCAATCAACCTGCTGCAAGGGGTCGTAGTTGAAAGTGTTGACATAGGGCACCCGGCGCCGTGTCAACAACTCGGTCAGTTCTGTCTGGTGCGTGGTTCCCACCAATGCAATCGCATCCACGCCGCCTTCGACAAACTGGCGGACGAGTTGGTACTCCTGAGCCAGGTCGTATTGCGAGCATCCCAGCAGCAAGGTGTAGCCGTGCGCCGTCAGTTCCCCTTGCAGGCCCTCCGCTGCGCGCGCGAAGTCACCATGGGACAAGGTCGGGAACACCGCCCCGATCGCGCCACTGCGCCGTGTCGCCAACGCGCGCGCGGCACCATGCGGCACCCAACCAAGATCCCGGATGGCAGTGGCAATGCGTTCCCGCAGCTCCACCGAGACAACCTCAGGCATGTTCATCGCCCGGGACACCGTCGCCGTCGAGACACCGGCGGCTTTCGCAACATCGCGCAGGCCAACGTTGGTCGGCGGAATCGGGGATGCTGGTTGGGATTTTCGACGATCCATCTTACGCATCAACTCCCCCAGTCCAAGTGTCCCCCATGACCGGACCGGTCATCAGGTCGGCCGGCACCCCAAGCCTGGGAAAACCCGCCCGCTCAACGACGAATGACCCCAAGCCGCGCAAAATGGTCATAGATACGCTTCGAATATGCGGCGAGAGCAGGCTTTTCACCCAGCGCCACCGGACGAGGTCGGGGAAGGTCGATCCGCAACTCCTCGACGACCTGGCCGGGTGATGGCGCCATCACCAGGACCCGGTCGGATAGCCCGACCGCTTCCTCGACGCTATGGGTGATGAACAGCACCGTTGGTTGCTCCGTCATCCACAACTGCTCGAGGTCATGGCGTACCTGAACCCGCGTCAGCGCATCCAGTGCACCGAAGGGCTCGTCCATCAGCAGCACCGACGGTTGCAATACCAGCGCGCGGGCCAAGGACACGCGCTGGCGCATGCCGCCAGACAGTTCGTGCGGATAACGGTTCGTCGCCTTCGTCAGCCCGAGGCGCTCAAACAGCTCCCGGGTCCGCTCGCGAATCGGCGCGAGCGGCAAGCGGCGAATGACGGCCGGCAGAAGAACGTTGTCCTCCGCCGTGCGGAAGTCGAGCAGGAGGTGGTCCTGAAAGGCGATGCCGACGTCGATGAGTGGCCCCGACAACGGCTTATCGTCCACCAGAACCGTGCCCTGCGAGGCCCGCAGCAAGCCGGCGACGATCAGCATCAGCGTGCTTTTGCCGCATCCGCTCGGTCCCACGACAGAAACGAATTCGCCGGGTCGGATGTCGACGGTGGTCGGGCGAAGGGCTTCGAACGCGTACCCTGTCCCTTCGCCGTAGACCTTGTTGATGCCGTCGATCTCGATCCGGACACCGCGTGTCGCCGCCAGACGCAGGCCGCTGTTCCCTGTCGTCACCGTGCTTCGCATCTTTCGTCAGATCACTTGAGTGGACATGGGCTCAACTCCGAGTCCGGCGGCAAATAGTCGTAGGTGTAGTAGGCGGAAGCTGGAATGCTGGCAGGAAGGATGTCGATCGCGCTCAGAATCCGAACTGTGTCGGCCCATTGCGCGGGCTCCGCTTTGCCGACGTACTTCGCGTGGTTGACGCACATCAGGAATTTTGTGGCGTCAAGCTGGGCCGGCGCGAGCTTCTCGGAGGCATCGGGAAACATGGCCATCATGGCGGCAACCGCGGCGGTCGGATTATCCACGGCGGCCTTCCAGCCCTTCAGGCTCGCAGCGACGAACGCCCTGGCGATATCCGGATGCGCCGCGAGGAAGCTTTCGGAAGCGATGATGGAGGTCGACACCGTCGGCGCGCCATTGTCAATGAACGGGAAGTCGGTCGTCTCGGCGCCGAAGGATTTCAGCGCGATGGCGAAATTGTCGATCGAGCCCAGAATCACTTCCACCCTGCCCTGCAGAAGGGACGCAACCATCGACTCCGGTGGCATGTTGACAAGTTGCACATCGGATTCCTTCAGGCCGTTCGCTGCCAGCACAAGCGGGAACATCGCTGCCTGAGAGCCGCCGTTCGGCAGCGCCACCGACCGGCCTTTGATGTCGGCAACCGATTTCAGGCCGGTCTTCTTCAGCGCCGTCACCTGGTTCGGGTTGCCTTGCAAAATAGTCGCCAGAACCTTGATCTTCGCGCCCTGCGAAACAAGCTTCATCACCGGCGCGGAATCGGCAAAGGCAATGTCGCTCTTGCCGCCGGCAACGAGCTGCGCGGTGATTTGCGAACCGTTGCCTTGCTCAATTTTGACGTCCAGCCCGGCATCCCTGTAAAGCCCGTTCTGTACCGCCAATTCGAATCCGGCATTGAAGCCTGCCGCCGGATAGTTGAGTTGGAAAGTGACAGGATAAAGATCCTTGGCGGCGGCCGGGGCGGCGAGCGTCCCCATGATGGCTGCGGCGAGCACAGGCAGCACCACCGCATCTGCCAGCCAGCCGCGGCCGCGCTGGGTCCTCAATCTTCCTTCGGTCATTGTCTCCTCCAGTTTCCTTGTGATTTGTCTAAGGCGTTGCAGAGACACGGTTCAGTTCACGTCGCGCCGGCGGCGCCAGGGCGACATCAGATATTCGAGGACTTCGACCACGCTGTTCAGCGCCAGCCCGATGATCGTCAGAAGGAACAGGACTGCAAACACAAGTGTCGTATCGAGTGTTCCGGTGGCTTGCAGCAGCACGTAGCCCAGCCCCTTGTTGGCGCCGACGAACTCAGCGACGATCGCAGCCGTGGCGGCGATCGTCGCTGAGGTCTTCAGGCCGCCAAAGATGACCGGTAGCGCAGAAGGGAAGCGCAGGTAGCGGAAGGTCTGCCAGACGGTCGCACCCATCGATCGGGTCAGGTAGAGGAACCGTTGGTCGAGGATCTGGAAACCGGCGATGCTGGCAAGCAACAGAGGAAAGAAAGTGAGCAGCAATGTGAGCATCACCTTCGACGTCGGGCCGAAGCCGATCCAGACGACGAACAAGGGCGCAATTGCGATCTTGGGAACCAACTGAATGAAAACGAGCAAGGGGTAGAGCATGCGCTTCGCCGTGGGCGACAGTGCGATCAGCAGGCCAAGCGGTATGGCTGTGATGACCGACAGGGCGAAGCCCAGGACGATCTCCTCCACCGTGACCAGACTGTTGATCCAGAGGCTCTGGCGCGCAGCGAACAGCCGGGGCAGCACGTCCTGGGGCGGCGGCAGCAGGTAGACAGGGATATTGAGCAACGCAACTGCGAGCCACCAGGCCACAATCAGCCCGACGAAAACGAGCGCCGGCAGGATCGGCCGAAGTAGTCGAAGTGTCCAGTTGCCGCTGTAGCCCATGCCTTTGCGCTGGCGGCGGTCGCTGGGAGGCGCTGGATTATCCGCGGTCATGCCAGGCTCGCCGCGTGCGGTCGGTGCCAAGGAACGTCGTCTCCCGTCTGCTGCATGCCGCTTCCTCCGAAGACCGTTCTGGCCGGTCAATCGCGTCCTTATGTATCCGGTTACATGATTGCGACCGGGTTCGCAAGGGCTATCGCGTGCGACCCCGTGATGCGGTTTGGAATCGACGGCATCCGCTCGAATTCGGAACTTCCGACCGGACCGGACCGGCGTTTGACACTGCAAGGCCCGGGCCCGTATGTATCCGGTTACATGCGCTGCGCGGCGTGCCGTTGAAGGCCGATCTGCGCTCGCACCAGGCAGGGTCCGAGGAAGCCGACACAATGCAACTACTCAGCGCTCGCCAAGCAGCCGAACTCGTGCAGACCGGTGACAGCGTCCTAGTCAGCGGCTCCGGGGGCGGCCACGCGATTCCCGAGGCAATCCTTGAAGCGATCGAGCAGCGATTCCTGACTTCCGGGACGCCGCGCGACCTGTGCCTGATCCATGTCGTCGGGCTGGGCGACCACGCCGCCAAGGGGGCCGCGCGATTTGCCCACGCCGGCATGCTCCGCCGCAGCATCACCAGCGCGCTGGTCGATTCGCCAGTGCTGAGCGACCTCGCGATGCAGGACAAGATCGAATCCTATACGCTGCCGCAGGGCGTGATGGCGCAGATCATGCGCGACATGGCTGCCGGCCGGCCAGGGCTGATCACCCGCACTGGGTTGCACAGTTTCGTTGACCCGCGCCATGGCGGCGCGCGCCAGAGCCCGAGTGCCCGCGAGGACCTGATTGCGTTAATGGAGATCGACGGCAAGGAGTGGCTGCGCTTCAAGCCGTTTGCGTTGGACGTTGTCCTGCTGCGTGGCACCACCGCTGACGAGGATGGCAACATCACGATGGAGCAGGAGGCCATTCCGGGGGAGATGATCTCCTCGGCACAGGCCGCTCGCCGCCAGGGTGCGGCGGTGGTGGTGCAGGTCAAGCGGCTGGCCCGGCGTGGCACGTTGCCGCAGAAGCTGGTCAAGATTCCCGGCATTCTGGTCGACTACGTCGTGGTCGATCCAGAGCAGCGGCAGACCTACCACACGAACTACAGCCCGAGCTATGCCGGCGAGCTACGCGTGCCGCTGAACGGCATGCGCTGTATGCCGTTCGATCACCGCAAGATCATCGCCCGGCGAGCCGCGATGGAGCTGGTGCCGGGTGCGGTTTGCAATCTGGGCGCGGGGATCAGCACCGGCATCTCCACCATTGCAGCAGAGGAGGAGATCCTCGACCTGATCGTACTCACGAACGAGCAAGGTTTCATTGGCGGCGCTCCGCTGACCGGCCGCGATTCGGGGGCCGCCGAGAACTATGATGCCATGGTGGACGAGCCTTATCAGTTCGACTTCTACGACGGTGGCGGACTGGACGTGGCTTTCCTGTCGGCGGCGGAGGTCGACCCGGCGGGGAACGTGAATGTCAGCCGCTTCGGGTCCAGAATCGTCGGCATCGGCGGTTTCATCAATATCAGTCAGAACGCTCGGAAAGTCGTGTTCAGTGGCACGTTCACCGCTGGCGGTCTGCAGGTAGCGTGCGAGGGTGGCCGACTGCGTATCATCAGCGAGGGACGGCACAGCAAGTTCGTCGAGCATATCGAGCAGGTTTGCTACAACTCTGCGTTCGCGCAGGAGGAAGGCCGGAGCGCGCTATTCGTGACGGAGCGTTGCGTATTTCGTGCCGTGAACGGCATGTTGGAGTTGACGGAGGTGGCCCCCGGCGTTGATGTGCAGCGCGATGTGCTGGACCGCATGGCCTTCCGCCCCGCCGTGTCGCGGACAATGAAGACGATGGACGCACGCCTGTTTGCACCCGAGCCGATGGGACTTCTCGACGACATGAAGCGCCTTTCCAGTCAAGCGCGCGTCCCGCGCAGGCAATTCGTTCCGACCTGATTCGTGGCACCTGAAGACATGCCGCGTACCCTCCATGTCGTCGTCGCAGGTGCCGGAGCGATGGGCTGCCTTTTCGGCGGCCTGCTGGCAGAGGGCGGATTGAATGTCACCTTGCTGGCCCGTCGCCAGTCCCATGTGGACGCCATCCGCGATCATGGGCTGGTGATGCTCGGCGAAGGCGGGGGTCGCACCATCGTGGTGAACGCAACCACCGATGTCGCCAGCATCTTACCCGCCGATGTCGTGCTCTTCCAATGCAAGGCGCAGCACACGCCGACCGTCGCCGCTGCGGTTTTGCCTCTGTTCGAAGGGGCCGCGGCACGCGGTACAGTGGCAATCTCCTTTCAGAATGGTCTTGGCAATGAGCAAGCCATCGCTGCGATCCTCGGCAATGAGGTCGTGCTGGGTGGCTTGACCGCGCAAGGCGCCACCCTGGAGGCGCCTGGCGTCGTGCGGAGCTACGCAAAACTGCCGACCCTGATCGGGGAAATGGGCGGCGGCGTATCCAAACGAGCCGGAAACCTCGCCGCGCTGTTCACCTTGCACGGACTGCCGGTCGAGGCGAGCGACGACATCATGCACCATAAATGGCGCAAGCTGCTGATGAACGTGGCCCTCTCGGCGAGCAGCGGGATCACGGATCTGAGCATCGGGGAGGTACTGGCGATCCCGGAACTGGCCGCGACGGCACGCCGCGCCATGGACGAAGCGGCGGCAGTTGCCGCCGCGTCAGGCGTGATCTTGCCAACAGCGGAGCGATTCGGCCTGTTCGACACAATCGTCGGCAGCGGCGCCGCGGATAACAGGACCAGCATGTGCCGTGACATCCTGGCTCGCCGGCCGAGCGAGCTGGACGCGATCTACGGCAGCGTGATCCGGCTGGGCGAGGTACACGGCGTTCCGACTCCGACCCTGCAGACGCTCGCCGCCATGGTCAGAGGGATCGAATCCCGGTACGCCTGAGGGAGAAAGCGAACTTCACAGGGTTCACCGGACGCGTTCAAGCAACGACCGGCACCGCAACTCCCCGCTGCAGGCTGCTTTCCGCCGCGACCAGGATTTGCAGAACGCGTAAGCCGAATCGCACATCGCAACTATGCGGCGCCCCTGTCTTCGCCGCCGTAATGAGCGCGTCAACGGCATGGTGGAAGGCGCCCCGGCGCCGTGCCGGCCGAACGTCCACCGTCGCGGTCTGGCTGCCCGAGCGGAAACAATAGCTCTCGCCTTGCGCGGCGGGCTCAGCATGGAAACTCAGGGCCACATCCGACTGGCCGCCGTTGACATGAGTGAGCCGCAAGAGCGTGATTTTCGGCTCTTGCCGTTTCGCTTCCACGGCAACGACGTTCCCGAGTATCGGCAATAGAACGGATAGCGCGTGGGGTCCGATGTCCCAGAGCGCCCCTCTCCGCTGTCGCCAGACCGAATTCGTATAAGGTGTGCCCGGGAGCATGGCCCCCGAAAAAAACCGGGCCGTGGCGCCTTGCCAGTTCCGCGCTTCGGCAATTGCGGCCAGTTCTTTCGCCACTTCCGCCTCGAAGCGCCGCGTGAAGAACACGATCGATGCCACGTTCGCTTTGGCGATGAAATCGACCAAAGCCTCGCCATCGGCCAGTGAGAAGGCGATGGGCTTTTCCAGCAACAAGTGTCGTCCGGAGAGGGCTGCTTTTTGGGCGAGGGCTGGCTGTGCGTCCGGTGGCACCGCGAAGCTGACCACGTCGACCGCCTCCAGCATCGCATCATAACTGTCGAACGCCGTCGTCGAGTACGCTTCGGCCAATGCCTTTGCCCGTTGCGGGTTGTGGTTCCAGATTCCAACCAGGGACACGCCGGGATGCGCGCATAGGACTGGAACATGAATCTCCCCGGCCCAGGCGCCAGCGCCGACAACTCCCACCCGCAATTGCGGGCTCGACACCACCATTGGATCAGCGGCCTGAGCTTCGACGTGCCCGATAGCCATCGGATACCCTCCCTGTTGTCGTAACCGATCGTCGCCGGCGCCACGGAACGGTCGGATTCCGACAACGCCAGACCGGCTCTTGACGCACGGCCAAACATGCTGTAACCGCTTACATAACAGTCCGACGTTCATCGTGTCAATGGTCTCGCGAAGCCGGTCTGTTGGGCAGCAACCACACGTCCCGCAGGGCAGGGAAAAAATGGCAAATTCCGGTTTGGACTTCGTCGAGGTTGGCCAGCACTACACGTTTGCCAAGACCGTAGGCGAAACGGAGGTCTCGCTGTTCGCCGGCATCACCGGCGATTTCAGCGACACCCATGTCAATGACCAGTATATGCGGGAACACTCCAACCTGGGCGGACGCATCGCTCACGGGGCGCTGATCGTCGGCTTCATGTCCACGGCCTCGACGATCAGCATCGCCCATGTCATCCACAAGGAGGGGCTGAGCGATTTCCCCGTCTCCTCTGGCTACGACAAAATCCGCTTCCTCAAACCGGTCAGACTCGGGGATACCGTCACCGTGCACTACACCGTGGCCCAGGTCGACAAACAGCGTGGCCGCAGCATCGCGAAGGTCGAGGCGGTCAACCAGCATAACGAGACGGTGGCCGTTGGCGAGCATGTGATGCGCTGGGCCAAGAAACTGCACGCCGAGCCCTAGAGCGATTCCGGACAGGCTGGCATTGCTCCAGTACCCTGCCGCTTGCCGGATTTCGGCAGCTGCCTGCGACAACATCGCGAGCGACACGCGAGCGTAACACGGAGGGCTACGTGCAATGGCACTTTTCGGGCAAGGCGTCCTGGCCATCTGGAACGGCATCGACCCGGAGGCTGAATCTGACTTCGTCGCCTGGCATGTGAGCGAACATATCCCCGAGAGAGTCGGTCTGCCCGGCTTTCTGCGGGGGCGCCGATACGTAGCGGTCGATGGGCGGCCAAAATACTTCAACTTCTACGAAACGGAGCGGCCCGAGACCCTCGAGTCCGCCTCCTATCTCGCAAGGCTGAACGATCCGACCCCGTGGACTCGGCGCGTCGTGGCACATTTTCACGACACCTCGCGCACGGTCTGCGACGTCGTCGTCAGCCTGGGCCGTGGAGAGGGCGCGTGGATGGAAGCGATCCAGATCCGGGCCACGGATGGTGTGGCGCTCCAGTCGGTCTGTGAGACCCAGATCCTGCCTGGGCTGATCGCGGTGCCGGGTGTGTGCGGCGCCCATCTGCTGCACGGGCGTCTGCCGGCGGGGGGAACCAACACCGCGGAGACGAAACTGCGCGGGGGAGTGGACGCGTCGGCCGACTGGATTCTCCTGGTCGAAACGGTTGAGGAAAGTGTCGCCCGGGACCTCCGGGCGGGCATTGTCGGTCAGGCCCAACTCATCGCGAGCGGCGCCGGCGCTGATATCGTCCGCGGTCTTTACCGGCTGCAATTCTCCTTGTCCCACGCCGAAGCGACTCTGCAACCTCGAAGGTGAAGCTGCGCCGTTTTGCGGCGTGATGGGGGACCGGGGTGATGGCGGCTCGGTGGTGACGGCCCCGGCGGCGCATACGCCGCTCAGCCCGTCTTGACCGCCAACGTAAGTCGGGATACCGTTCCGAATAATGGAACTAGCGATTGATCAGGGATTTGTCCCGATGCCGGATAGGCCAGACGTCGGATGTGCCGGAGCGAAGGCGGTATTCGAGCCGTTGCGCGCGTTGCTGGGTGAGCGGTTTTCGACCGGCCAGGCCATGCGGGACCATCACAGCCATGGCGAGGGGCTGCCGACGGTCGGCATGCCGGATGCCGTCGTGTTCCCGGCGACGAACGAGGAAGTCGCCGCGATCGTGACGATCTGCCGCGATGCGGTGGTGCCGATCGTCGGCTTCGGCGCCGGCACCTCGCTCGAAGGTCATGTCGCCGCTGTCCATGGCGGGGTCTGCGTCGACTTCTCCACCATGAACCGGATTCTCGACGTCTCGCCGACCGCGCTGGATTGCCGGGTGCAGGCCGGTGTCACCTGGCAGCAACTCAATACCGATGTGCGTTCGCACGGTTTGTTCTTTCCGGTCGACCCCGGCGCGGAAGCAACCCTGGCCGGGATGGCCGCGACGCGGGCCTCCGGCACCATGGCGGTGCGCTACGGCACGATGCGGCGGAATGTGTTGGGCCTGACGGTCGTCACCGCCGACGGACGTCTCATTCACACCGGCGGGCGGGCGCGGAAATCGGCGGCCGGTCTCGATCTCACCCGATTGTTCGTCGGCAGCGAAGGCACGCTCGGGCTGATCACCGAGGTTCAGCTCCGCCTGTACGGGCTGCCGGAAACCATCACCGCGGCGGTGTGCCAGTTCGAGACCTTGCGCGGGGCCATCGAGACGGTGGTGACCGCGCTGCAATTCGGCGTGCCGCTGGCGCGGGTGGAACTGATGAACGCGCTGCAGATGCTCACCTGTATCCGCTACGCCAAGTTGAACGAATTCGAGCCCAAGCCCACCCTGTTTCTCGAATTCCACGGCAGCCCGGTGGCCGTTCGCGATCAGGTCGAGACCATGCAGGTCCTGTGCGCGGAGGGCGGCGGGGCGGGCTTTCGTTTCGCCGAACAACCGGAGGACCGCAGCCGGCTGTGGAAGGCCCGCCATGACAACTACTACGCCTGCTTGGCCTACGCGCCGGGGAAGAAGAACATGGGCACCGACGCCTGCGTGCCGATTTCCGCGCTCTCCGACTGCATCCTCGAGACCGAGGCCGATATCGCGCAGACCAAGATGATTGCCCCCATCGTCGGGCATGTCGGCGACGGCGGCTTCCATCTCGGCATCATGTTCGATCCGGACGATCCCGAGGAGGTTCGCCGCGCCGAGGACCTGGCCCGGCGCACCGGGGAACGTGCCATCCGGTTCGGCGGCACCTGCACCGCCGAGCACGGCATCGGCCTGCACCGGCGCGATCTGCTTGATGTGGAGCACGGACCGGCCGTGGCGGTCATGCGCACGATCAAACAGGCGCTTGATCCGCTCGGGATCATGAACCCCGGCAAGATGCTCAATGACGCGGCGTAGTGGCGCCATGACGCATCGCACCATCGAGGCGGCGCTGGATTTGTTCGATCGGCGGATTCTGTCCAGTTCGGCGCAGCTTGGCCTGGGCTGGCCGGATACTGCCGATCCGGACTCGGAAGAACTCGTGCGGCGCTACACGCACAAGGGCCTGCACGCGAACGCCACCTGGGTGCGCGCCCAGGCCTGGGCCATCCTGGCCTTCGCGGCCGGCGCACGCTGCTTTCCGGAGGAACCAGGGATCCTGCAGGCGGCCTGGCGCGCCGCGGCGTGGTGGATGGCGCGCGCCCCCGGGGATGAGATCGTCGCCTGGGACTTCGAGACTCCCGCGGACGACCTGCGCGACAGTTCGGCGAGCGCGATCGCCGTCGCCGGCCTGTTGAAGCTCGCCCCGTATGTGTCGTCGCGCGAGGCAGGGCAACTGCGCGAGGTGGCCCGCCGAACCGTCGAGACGTTGGTGTCGCGCTATCTGACCCCGGTTGTGCCGGCGGATGCGCGAGGGCGGGCATGCTGATCGAGGGTTGCTACAACCCGCATGTCGGCCGCGCGACACGGCACGAACTGATCTGGGGCTCGTATTATCTTTACGAGGCCGTAAATGTTCTCACGGGGCGGCTGGCGGCTGACCGGCTTTGAGAGCGCTCGCCGGGGCCTCCGGTGTGGTGGTGACGCAGCAGAACAATCCCTGGGTGTTCCGCGTGCGTCTGGACGATGCCACCGGCGCGGTCCTGCTGGTGAAATATCGGCCCGTGCGCAACGCATCACAGCTTTCCGCGATCGTGGCGACCCTCAGCCTCGGCATGGTGCTGGAGAATTCCGTCGTGCTGATCTGGGGGCCGCAGTCGCTGGGGTTTTCCGGACCGCTCGGCAATGCAACCGTCGCGATGTTCGGCGCCAGGATCTACGCCCAGTATCCGCTGATCCTGGTTGTGCTGCTGGCGCGCTGATGAGTCGCCCACGGCTGCTCATGCTTGACGAGCCGTCGCTTGGGTTGGCGCCGATGCTGGTCGACCAGGTTTTCGCCAAACTGGCGGACATCAACGCGCGCGGCACCGCGGTGTTGCCGGTAGAGCAGAATGCGTGGATGGCGCTTGCTGTTTCGCACCGGGCTTATGTGCTGGCATCCGGACGGGTCGTGGCGGAAGGCGACGCCAGGACGCTCGCGGCAGATGAGAGCGTCAAGAACGCCTATCTCGGCATCGCCGCCTGACCAGACGCAGGGAGCGTGAGCGCTTCTGACAAACGAAGCGCTCACGCTTTCCGACGATTGCGCCTCAAGCGATCGCGCTCTGGGCGGGACGGTAGCCGACAGCGAGTGAAATGGCGTTCGCGTAGTGGATCGCCACTTTCGCCAGGCCTTCGACCTCGCTGAGCGGCAGGCGCCAGAATGGCCCGGTGATGCTGATCCCGGCGACGACACGGCCGCTCTGGTCGCGGATTGGCGCGGCCACACAGCGCACACCGGGCTGGTGCTCGCCCTCGTCGAGGGCATAGCCGCGCTCTCGTACCGCGTCGAGCTCCACGCGCAGCAGCTCCGGATCGGTGATCGTGGCGTCGGTGAAGCGTATCAGCCCCACCGAGATCACGCGGTCGATGGTCGCTGCCGACTGGAAGGCAAGGATCGCCTTGCCGACGCTGGTACAATGGACCGGCGCCTGTTCGATCAATGCGGTCGGCTGGCCCTTCTCGGGCGAGGCATCGGCGCGATGAATGACAAGCGCCCGGTGACCGTCGAACACGGCGAGATGCACGGCCTGGCCGCTCTGGCGCGTCAGCGCGTCGACGAAGGGACGTGCCTCGCGGTGCAGGTCCATGTTGGCGAGCACGATATTGCCAAGTTCGAACAACTTCATCCCGAGCCGGTAGCGGTCGCGCTCGCGATCCTGGTCCAGCAACCCGGCCTCACGCATCGCGGCGAGCAGGCGATGCGCCGTGCTTTTGGGAAAACCGGTGCGTTGGCCTATGTCCGCGAGCGACAAGGCGCGATCGACGGTGGAAAACACGTCAAGCACGCGCACGACCTTGGCAAGCGACTTCAGGCTGCTTTCGGCGCGGGCTGACTCGGCAGGTGTATCACGAGGCAAATGGAGCGTCCCAAAAAACAGAATATGTTACCGTAACTCGGGACGCCAGGCAAGAGTGGCCCGTCAGATTTCACCCAGCCCAAAGACTCGCCGCGCGTTGCCTTCCAGGATCATCTGACGCTCGGCGGCGGAGAGGAAGTCCAGGCTGTCCACGACCGGGCGGAGTTCGTCCACCTGCCGTCCCGTCTCCGGGTCGACGACGGCGCCGATCCCCGGGCATTCCTCGCCGAACAGGCAGCGATCGGCGCCGACGGTCTTGATCAGCATCTCGATCGAAGCGCGATTGTAGATCACCGTGTCGAAGTAAAGACCGCGCAGGCGGTCGCGGAAACGGGTGGCGCCATGGCGCAGCGAATCGGCGTCGAAGCGGCCGAGCTGATAGGGGATCGCACCACCACCATGCGAGATGATCAGATTCAGTGTCGGGAAATCGCGCAACACGTCGGAGTTGAGCAGGCCAAGGATCGCGATCGATTCCTCGTTGATCATATGCAGGCTGTAGCCGACGCGCGGCGAGCGCGAGGTGGTGGCGTGTATGTGCGCCGGAACGTCAAGCTCGCAGAGCTTTTCGTAGAGTGGATACCAGTAGCGCTCGCCAAGCGGCGGGGCCTCACCGCGGCCGCCGTTTTCGTAGGGGTCCGGGTTGAGCAGACAGCCGACGAAGCCGAGACGGCGGACGCAGCGTTCGAGTTCGGGCAGGGCATTTTCGATCGGCGCGCCGGCGCATTGCGGCAGGGCCGCGACGCCGCGGAACCGGCCAGGGAAAAGCTGCACCTGGCGATGGATCAGGTCGTGCTCGGCTTCGACGAACCAGTGGATGATCTTTTCGGGCTGCTCGCTGTGCATCAGGTGGTTCGGGCGCGGCGACAGGAGCTGCAGGTCAATCCCGTGGGCGTCGAGCGAGGGGACATGCCCGAGCGGGCCGCTCTCCGGGGTCATCAAGGCGTGGCGGATTTCGTCGTCGGTGAAATTGAGCTGACTTGGCCCATCGACGCCACGGCTGGCGAGCAACAGCGCGCGATAGGCCCAGAGGCGTTGCGGCGCACTGGTGTGTCCGTGGCAGTCGATGAGCATGTTGGCGGAACCTTGGCTTATGCAGGACGGAAAGGCTCAGTATCAGCCGGCCGCGCCGAGCGCTGTCAACCAGGCAGTGTTCCGCAGCAGACCGCGGCGCGCGGTGCGTCCGATGGTGCTGGTCATGGTCACTCCTCGCCAATAAATGGATGGCATTGTGGAATCGCGTCCCGTTTTTCGGGAGCGTAGAGGGACAATCTAGCGCTGATAAAGTGGAATCTGCTCTGATGATCCATATTGCGGGATGACAGACTGATTGACGGGACTGCCGCCGGGTCGTAAACAAGAGACCGTGCTTTCAGGTAAGGATGCCGTGAACAGGTCCGTTGCAACGACACCCGGCGCCACGAGTGTCTCCGGCCGAAGTCCCGGCCCCCGCCATACGCTCGCGGACGTAACGATGCCGCAATATAGAACCCTCCGATCCGAACACCCGAACAGGGGCGGCGCCACCAACACCCTGGCCCCAGCGCGACAATCCGAACAGGAATTCTTGGGAGAGCGAACATGAATGCCCCGATGGCCGCTGGCGGAGCTTCCCCGCCTGAGACCGAACCACCCGAAACCAGCCTCGCCGTCGTCGTCGGGTCGAGCATGATCGGCACGACGATCGAGTTCTACGACTTCTTTATTTATGGCACGGCCGCGGCGCTGGTTTTCCCGCAGTTGTTCTTCCCCACGCTGTCACCCATCTACGGTCTCATGGCGGCTTACGCCACGCTGGCGATTCCGTTCACGACCCGCCCGATCGGCGCGGTTCTGTTCGGCCACTACGGCGATCGCAACGGCCGCAAGAAAATGCTGATCCTCGCGCTGCTCGTCATGGGCCTGTCCACCTTCGCGATGGGCCTGGTGCCGGGCTACGCCACGATCGGCTTCTGGGCGCCCGTCATCGTGATCGTTCTCCGGCTCCTGCAAGGATTCGCCCTCGGCGGCGAGTGGGGCGGTGCGGCGGCGATGGTTATCGAGTACGCGCCGGCGAACAGACGCGGCTTCTATGGTACCTTCGTACAACTCGGCAACGTCGTCGGGCTGTTTACCTCCGCTCTCATCTTCGCCGTGATCCCGCGCGACAGTCTGCTCGCGGGCGGCTGGCGAATCCCGTTCCTGGCCAGCATCGTTGTCCTGGCGGTCGGGCTCTATATCCGCAATCACATCAACGAAACGCCGCTGTTCAGGGAGCTGGCGCGCAAGGGTGCCAAGCGGGTTGCGCCGGTCCTGGATATTCTCCGCAACGGCAAGCGGGCCGTGCTTCTCGCGATGGGTGTGCGCACCGGTGAGATCATCCTGGGCTGGCTGGTGATCGGCTTCCTGCTGTCCTACGCGACGCGCAACATCGGCTACAACTCCACCCAGGTTCTCTATGTGATCCTCGCCGCAAGCGTCGTGGACATGATCTCGGTGCCCTTGGCCGGCTATATGTCCGACCGGGTCGGCCGGCGACCGGTCTTCATGTTCGGTGCCTGTGTGGCGGCGGTAATGGCTTTTCCGATGTTCTGGCTGACCGATACCGGCAGCTATCCCTTGTTCGTGTGTGCCGTCGCATTCACCTTCGCCTTTGGCAACGGGGTGATGTTCGCGGTGGAGCCGGCCTTCTTCTCCGAGGCGTTCCCTACCGGCGTCCGCTACACCGGCATCTCGCTCGGCTTCCAGTTCGCCAACATCATCGGCGGACTGACGCCCCTGATCGGCACTTGGCTGCTCACGCAGTCCGGCGGGAAATCGTGGATCATCTCCGTGTTCCTGCTGGTTGGCTGCCTGATCACGATCGGATGCGTGGCGTCGATGCGCGAGAGATCCGGGAAGCCGCTCGACCTGGAGATGGCAGACCTGGAAGGTTCGGCTGACTGAATGCACAACTGAACGCAGTAATCCCAACCCAGCGTGCCCTTAATTCGACAAGGAGAGAGATATGTTTGACAAAACCAAGTACGGCCGGATCCTAGTGCCTATTCTTACGCCCTATGCTGCCGACCAGAGCGTGGACCACGCCGCACTGAAGAGCCTGGCGACCTATCTGATCGACAACAAGATGGCCGATTCGCTGGTCCTCAGCGGCACCACGGGCGAGTTCCACACGCAGCTGTTCGCTGAGCGCGTGGCCATTTTCGAGACCGTGAAGGCAGCGGTCGGCGGGCGGGTTCCGCTGGTCGCCGGCGTCGGCTGCGCCTCGACCATGGAGACGATCGCCCTGGCGAAGAAGGCCCTGGAGATGGGCTTCGAAACCGCCATGATCGTTGCCCCGTACTATACGAAGCCGGCGCAACAGGAACTCTATGCTCACTACGCCGAGATCGCGAAAGCGGTGCCGGCCCTGGATATCCTGGTCTACAACATTCCGATCTTCACCGGCGTCAATATCGATCCGGCGACCCTCGGGGCGCTCGCCAAATTCCCCAACGTCGTCGGCGTCAAGGAAGAGGCGGAACTGAATCCGAAACAGATCACCGGGTTCCTCAACGCGACGCCGGAAAGCTTCATCATCTACAACGGCGACGACACGATGATCCTGGAAGCCTACGCTCAGGGCGGCGACGCCCGGATCGGCGGCGTGATCTCGGGAGCCTCGCATGCGGTCGGGCCTTACGTCCGCAAGATGATCGAGACCTTCCTGGCCGGCAAGATCGCCGAAGCGGCCGCCATGCAGCGTAAGCTCTATCCGCTGCTGAAGATCATGGGGCAGAACGGACGGACGAACCCGGCTCCGCTGTGGAAGGACGCCATGAAGCTGCTGGGTGTCAACGCGGGCATTCCGCGCCGGCCGCTGACGCCCGGCACGCCGGAAGAAATCGCCGAGGTTCGCAAGGCGATGGTCACTTTCGGTCTGCTGTAAGCCGCAACGGCCGGTAACCGCCGGTCATCGAACGGAAGCGGCGGCCGCCCGCCCACCGCGCCTGCACGGTCAGGTGTGGTGAGCGGCGGTCGCCGCGACGAACGAAGAAGGAAGTCAATCGATGAAGAAGGGCGAAGGCTTCAGGGGCATCACGCCCCCCGTCCTGACGACTTTTACCGAGGACGAGAAGATCGACACCGGCCTGTACCGGAGAGAAGTTCGCTATCTCCTCGACGCCGGGATCCATTGCATCAGCCCGGGAGGCAGCACGGGCGAGAATGCCGCCCTCTCGGACGATGAACTCGTTCAGTTGATCGGCGTCATACGCGAAGAGAACAAGAAGGGCATTCCCGTCGTCTCCGGCGTGGCTCGGTGCTCGACCCAGGCGGCGATCGCCACTGCGTTGCGGGCGAAGGCGGCCGGCGCCGATGCGTTGATGGTGACGCCGACTTTCTACAACGTTCTGGTTCCCGACGATAACGGCAACGAGAAGTTCTACCGCGCCATCTCCGAGGCGGTCGACCTGCCGATCATCATCTACAACGTGATCCCGCAGAACGAAGTGTCGTCGGAGCTATTCTCGCGGCTGCTTGACATCAAGAACGTCATCGGGGTCAAGCAAAGCGTCGGCGGCATCATGGCGATGTACGACATGAAGGTCATGTGCGGCGATCGCGGCATGGTTTTCGCCGCCACCGACGAGATGATCTACTCCTGCTTCGCGGCCGGTGCCGACGGGGCGATCTCGGCCATCCTGTCATTGTTCCCCCGCCTGTGCGTGAAGATGTGGGACCTGACCGGCACCGGTCGTCACGCGGAGGCGCTGAAGATCCAGAACCGCCTCTACCCGCTGTGGAAAATCGTTCGCGGGCCGCAGTTCCCCGCCCGCATGAAGGCGGCAGCCAAACTGCTGGGGCGCGACTGCGGCTATTCGAAGAGCCCGATGACCGAGGTGGGCAGCGAACTGGTCGAGCGCATGGCGGCGATCCTGAAGACCGTCCGCGACGACGACTGACCTTTTCACGCCGCGCGGATAAGCCCATCCGCCGCGTCGTCGTCCCAGTAGAGCGCGCCCATGGCGAGTTCGATCTCCAGGGTGCGCGCGCTCCCGGCGGCGATGGTGGCGTCGCCGTCGGTCCAGCGCCAGCCCGGCTCGGCCGCGTGCCAGCCGGGCCCGAGCCGGGTGTCGGTGAGGGCGAGCGCGACGCCGTCCAGCGCAAGAGCGCGGACAGCGACCCCGAGAGAGCGGCAATCCATGCTCTCGGGGTCCATCTGCGCGGGCACGCCGGCCCGCGATTGCAGTCGCAGGCCCTGCGTTCCCGGCGGCAGGTCAAACCGGTGGCGGAGGCCGTCGGCCTGGGCTGCCACGGTGCCGGCATCGGTACGCAGCCGCAGCGCGGGCGCGCGCGTCGTGCGATGACCGAGTGTTTCGGCGCGGGCCAGCAGCCAGCTTCGCGCCGCTACCAGTTCGGGTCCGTCGACCACCAGCTTCGCACAGGCCCGCGCCTCCCAGATCCGCAGGGCGAAGTCCGGGTGCAGCATGGGCGGCTCGTTGCCGCCCGCGAAGGCGCCGCGGTTGCCGGTGTCGAGATAGCTCTCGGCGGGCAGGCCCTCGGCCAGCAGAACGTCATGGGTGGGCAGTTCGACATGCCAATAGGTGATGGCCTTCACCGGCACCTGCGCGATGGTGCAGCCGTTCACGAGGTAACGGATGGGGACCAGCACGCCGTCGATGAACACGGCATGGTCGGGTGACAGGGTGAGGTCGCGCTGCGGCAGACCGTCGCCGAAGGCGCCGGCGTGGATGCACACCGGCCAGACGTCGTGCGGGCGCGGATGGCGCTCGCATGAAACGCCGCGATGGCCGATCCAGGTGACGGGCACGGCGCGACCTTCCGCCGTCAGCACCGGATCGCCGACGGCCAGCCGTTCCACCGCGCAGGCGCCGCGCGGGGTGGTGATGCGGGTGCCCGTCGCGAAGCACGCCGCCCAGTCCAGCGGCGGCGTGGCGGCGGCCGACCACGGCGCCGTATAGTCTACCGCCGGTTCGGTGGTCAGGTTCGTCGTGCCACTGGCGGTCCCGGGGCCGCTGATCAGCTGGCCCGAGGTCAGCCCGTACACCGCGTTGCCGCTGAACGCGATGGTGGTCGTGCTGTCGTTCTTCACGACGACCGCGTTGCTGCCGAAGTCGTTGAGGATGGTATTGTTCGAGATGGTGACGCTCGTGCCCGGGTTCGTCACCCCTTCCTCGCCATAGGAGATGAAATAGGGATTCTGCGAGTCCGGTCCCTTCTCGATGACGTTGCCGGTAACGGTGGCATCGCCGCCATTGGGCAGGTCGATGCTGTAGCTGTCGGAGCCGGTTGGGCCGCCGGCGATGACGTTGTCGGTGATGATGGTGTCCACCGCGCGGCTCTTGATCTCGTGGCCGACCACGGCACCGGTGAAGAGGCTGTTGGTGATCTCCAGCAGGGCGACGTTGTTGACGTAGATGTTGTGGCTGTAGCCATCGCCCGCGCCGTTATCGGCGAATTCGCTGTTGCTGATGGAGATCGTGCCGGTCCCCGCGACTGGCGGCGTGCCGGCGAGGACGCCTTCCTGGTTGTCGTAGATATAGTCGTTGGTCAGCGTCAGGTTGCCGCCCTGGTAGCGGATGCCGGCGCCGTTATTGCCCTCATCAGAGGATATCGCCGCGCCGGTCAGCTCGAAGCCGCTGATGGTGACGTTCGCGTCGGTCGCGCCTTCCGTGATGATCGCCATTTCGTCCGGCGGCGGCACGGTGGCGTTGATCACCACCATGCCGCCGACCGCCTGCAACGTGATACTGTCGCTGAAGACGAGGAAGTCGTTGGTGTAGGTACCGGCAGCGACGTCGATCGTGTCGCCATCCTGCGAGACGGCGACCGCCGAGGCGATGGTCTGGAACGCGCCTCCAGCCCCGACCGTCAGAATTGTCATTGGATGCGCACTTTCACTTCCCGGTGTTTCACCGGCGCCTGACAGGTCCGGGGCAGCAGTGAATGACCTGAATTGGGGGCACTGTAGCCGTTGTCGGGGGGGGAGGGGACAGCCATTCCAGGGGACACACGGTTATTTGCGTCCGAACGTTTTCCTCGGTGCCCGCGCGTCCGTCCTGTCCGGCCAGCAGGTTTTTCAGCGCCGCGTTCGCCTCGCGGCTGTTCTCCCAATGACCGGCGTCAGCTGATCAGAGCGTTCCCATTGCTGAACACGAGGTGGCTGGTCAGCAGGTTGGCGGCGGTCATGCTGCTGCTGACGCCGGCCAGAACGACGCCGTGCGTTGGATCGGCACTGCTGTAGATTGAGATGGCGTTCTGACCATTCAGCTTGGTGTTAGCTGCTTTCAGCAGACTGCTGGCGGCACCGTTCAGGCTGATATCGAGCAGGTCCAGGCCGTATTGGAAGTTGGCGATGGTCTCGATTCCACTGCTGGATGCCAGGGTGTAATCGATGGTGCTGGCGCCCGTCCCCAGCGTGATGGCATCGGGTGTGCCGATGAAGGTCAGGCTGGGTGCGGTCAGGCCGGCACTGACACTGGCCGTGTTGCCATTCAGATTGATCGTTGCCGCCACATCCGATCCGGTCAGATTGAGCGTGTTCGCCGAGGTCGTTCCACTGACGGTCAGCGCCGACAGTTTGCTGTCGCCATCCAGCGAAGACAGCGCCGCCGTGACATCGGCCGCGGTGTCGGACACCGTGAACGACGCGACATGCGTGTTGGCCTGCACAGCCCCGGCGTTCGCGGCGCTGACACCACTCACAGACACCTTGTAGGGGCTCGGCAGCTTGCTCAATGCGGTCGTGTCGCCGGTCAATTGGGCATAGGTGATCGACAGAGGATTGCTGTCGGTTACGGTGATCGACGCAAGTTTCGTATCGCCATTCAGCGCGGCGATTGAGCTCGCCACATCGGTCGAGCTATCCGAAACGGAAAACGCGATGACATGCGTGTTGGCCTGCAATCCGGCGACGGCTGACACCAAGGCACCATTCACGATCAGATTGTAGTTGCTGGCGATCTTGACGAGAACGCCGGTATCGGCGGTGTATTGCGCCGCGGTCAGGGTCAGCGTCGGTGTGTTGGTGTCGGTCAACGTAATCGATGTGAGCTTGGTATCGGTGGCCAGGCCGGCGAAGGCCGCGTTCACATTGCTGGCGCTATCCGACAGGGAAAACGCGATGACATCCGTGTTGGCCTGCAATCCGGCGGCGGCTGACGCCAGGGCACCGGTCACCATCAGATTGTAGTTGCTGGTGATCTTGGCGAGAACGCCGGTATCGGCGGTGTATTGCACCGCGGTCAGGGTCAGCGCTGGTGTGCTGGTGTCGGTCAGCGTAATCGACGTGAGCTTGGTATCGGTGGCCAGGCCCGTGAAAGCCGCGCTCACATCGGCCATGCTGTCCGAGATGGAGAACGACGCCACCGCGGCGTTCGCCTGCAATCCGGCGGCGGCTGACGCCAGGGCGCCGGTCACCGTCAGATTGTAGTTGCTGGTGATCTTGGCGAGAACGCTGGCGTCGGCGGTGTATTGCGCCGCGGTCAGAGTCAGCGCCGGCGTGCTGCTGTCGGTCAGCGTAATCGATGTGAGTTTGGTATCGGTGGCCAGGCTCGCGAAGGCCGCGCTCACATTGGCCATGCTGTCCGTGATGGAGAACGACGTCACCGCGGCGTTCGCCTGCAACCCGGCGGCAGCGGATACCAAGGCTCCGGTGACAACCGATCCTGGGGAAGATGGCACGTCGGCGACGCTGATGGTATCGCCATCGGCGAGAAGGGTGGTCAGGCTGACCTCGAACGTCGTGTCCCAGTATTGCCCGGGATCGGTACCCCACGGGTTGCGGATCTCGAGATCGCCGGTCGTGCTGTCGTAGCCATAGACCGACAGGGCGTGATCGGCCACCAGCGTGGTCATGCCGCTGCTGTCGGTGGCGTTGGTGGAGGAAGACAGAACCTCGTCATACCCTTTGCCAAGGTCGGCGACCAAGGTTGCCAACACGGATGCCGTCGTCAACCCGGAGCCGGTTGACTGGGTATTCAAGTCGTCATTGTAGACATCTTCGCTCCACGACGCGCGGCCGGCATTGAAATCAGTGATGGCTGACGCGTCGGTTATTTCCTCCAGGGCATATTCCGGTGCGCCACCATTACCAATGGTCGAATAGGAGTTGCCGAAATTATAAGTATTCCCGGTGATGACGCCGCTTGCCTGGATTTGGGCATAGGCTTTCTCGATCAGGTCTCCCCAAATGTCGGTCGCGCTGTTGAAGATCGTTCCGCCGTCGGCGAGAGAATCGTTGACCGTGACGTAGTCCGCGCTGCCGTTGACGAAGAACCGGACACCATAGGTATTGTTGCCATTATTTATGATCATCGACTCGATGGCCGACGGATCCTGATAGGCAACTTCGGCCAATGACGCCATCAGGTAGCAGTCGCCGAGATAACCTTGGTTGATGTCGTTCATGCTCGGGCCACTCGCGCCGAACACCGGGCTGGGTACCGCCGAGTAGGACACGGTGAAAGTCCCATCGCCGATCATGTTCACGCTGGAACTCGGCAGGTCGGTGCCCAGGAACCATTTGTCGTCGAGTTCATCCACGTGCGTGGCGCTGGCGCCGACAGCGAGGTTGCCGAGGGTGGTGGTCGAGGCGGCCCCGCCGGTCCATTTGGCATTGGCGGCATTGCCGTCGATCAGCGCATCGGTGATGTAGGTCACATAGGACGATGCCGTCTCACCGACGTTGAGGTCGGCGGCAATCGTCTTGAGGTCAGCGAGCTGGCTGGCCGACAGGGTTGACTTGTCGGCGGTCAGCTCGGCACCGAGATCGCTGAACAGTTGGGCCATCCCGGTTTCGCTGACGGTACCGTCAACATCTGCCGCTGTCATGTCAGCTTTGATCACGGCATCGTTCAGTGTGGAGATCCATGACAGGGTCGTGGTCGAGCCTGTCGTGCCGCCGGTTTTGGACGTGGCCCCAGTTGCCCCCGATCCAGTGCCTCGCGTGGAGCCGCCCGTGCCGCTGGGAAGAACGGAAGAGAACGCGTCAAAGCCAAAGCCGCCGATGGTGCCGAACTGGCTCCACCAGCCGTCAAGCATCTGTAGCGCCGGGACGACGTCCGGTTGCCACGCGTTGTTGTCAGTATCGAGCGCGGGGTCGGTCAGCTTCATGAAAGGCTGCTGGGCCGTCTTGACAGACATCGACTTCACCCCTCAGGAAACGGAAATGAATCATTATCCGACATTTGTCGTACGGTCGCCGTTCTTGGTTTACATATAATTAAGACAGCCTTCGGTCAACGATATTGCAGCATCCGGGGCCTGCGGCCGGCCCCAGGGCGCCGGTTTTCGGCTCCACTGGTGCTGCTTGCTTCACCAGGGGCATCGACAGAGCCCGCCTCTCGCCAACCCGGCCGCGACATCCCATGGCCATTGGCACGGTCAGGCGGCATCGACCAGGACGATTTCGGCGTCCTCCAGGGCGACGATGGCGAGGCTGGCGACATCGGTGATCGCCGCGCCGTCGCGCGCCGCGATGCGCACGCCGCCGGCCTCGATCGCGCCGCTGGCGACCACCAGATAGGCGTGACGCCTGGGGTCCAGCGCGATGGTGACGTGTTCGCCGGCTTTCACTGTCGCGCCCAGCACGCGGGCATCGGCGCGGATCGGCAGGGCGTCGGTGTCGGCGGCATCGCCGCTGGCCAGCGTGACGAACCGGCCCGATCGGTCCGCCCTGGGGAACGGCTTGGCGCCCCAGAATGGCGCGCCGCCCTTGACGGCCGGATGGATCCAGATCTGGAAAATCAGGGCAGTCGCCGCTTCCATGTTGTATTCGGAGTGGCGAACGCCCGATCCGGCCGACATCACCTGCACGTCGCCGGCTTCGGTGCGGCCCTGGTTGCCCATCGAGTCCCGATGGGTGATCGCGCCGGCGCGCACGTAGGTGATGATTTCCATGTCGGCATGCGGGTGGGTGGCAAAGCCGCTACCGGCGGCGATTTCGTCATCGTTCCACACGCGCAGACCGCCCCAGCCCATGCGGGCGGGGTCCCGGTAGTCAGCGAAGGAGAAATGGTGCCTGGTTTTGAGCCAGCCGTGGTCATTGCCGCCCAGGGTCGCGAACGGCCTGCGTTCGATCATGATCGGGTGCTCCGGTTGCGCAATGGGCGAAAGATGGTGATCGACCGGACCGGATAAAACAGAAAAGATGCAACCCCATGATGCCAGGAGATGCCGCATGAAAGTGACGTTTATCGGCCTCGGAGCCATGGGCCTGCCGATGGCGGTCAACCTCGCCAGGGCCGGCCACGAGATGACGGTCTTCAACCGCAGCCCGAAGCCGCTCGACGCCTTCGCCGACCGGCCCCCGCGGCTCGCCGGCGATCTGCGCACCGCGTTGGAAGGCGCCGAAGCGGTGTTGACCATGCTGGCCGACGATGACGCCCTGGAGGCGGTGGTGCAGGGCGGTTTGCTGGATGGGCTTGGCGCGGGGGCCGTCCATGTCGCCATGAGCACCATCAGCATCGCCACGGCGCGCCGGATGGCCGCCATGCACGCCGAACGCGGCCGCGCCTACCTGGCCGCCCCGGTGTTCGGCCGCCCCGATGCCGCCGCCGCCGGCAAGCTGTGGATTCTGCTGGCCGGTGAGGCGGGGCAACGCGCCCGGGTGCGCCCGCTGCTGGAGGCGATGGGCCGCGGCATTTCGGAATTCGGCGACGAACCCTGGCGCGCCAACCTGGTGAAGCTGGGCAACAATTTCCTCCTCGCCGCCATGATCGAGACGCTTGGCGAGGCCGTTGCCCTGATGCGCAAGGCGGACATCCCGCCGCAGGATTTCATCGACGCGGTGAACAACCTGTTCCAGTCGCCGGTCTATGCCAACTACGGCGGGATGATCGCCGAGGGGCGCGACGAGGCGGGACTGTTCAAGGCGAGCCTCGGGCTGAAGGATCTGCGCCTGGTACTGGCCGCGGCCGACGCCTTGGCGGTGCCGATGCCACTGGCCGGCCTGGCCCATGACGGCTTGCTCACCGCCATGGCCCTGGGCCGGGGCGATGCCGACTGGAGCGTGCTGGCCCGGGTGGCACAGGAGCGTGCCGGCCTGCGCTGAGCGGGTTTGACGCCACCCTTCGGCCTCGGGTACAGGAACCTGCCCGAACGGGGGAGAGCCACGCCATGACGAATCGCGCCCGCATCTATCGGCAGCCCAAAACGGCCATGCAGTCCGGCATGGCCGGCTGCGACGCGTGGATCCTCGACTTCGAACCCGCCGAGGCCCGCCGCGCCGACCCGCTGATGGGCTGGAGCGGCAGCGCCGACACCCAGACCCAGGTGCGCCTGCGCTTCGATACCCGAGAGGAGGCGGTCGCCTATGCCGAGAAGGGCGGTCTCGCCAATGATATCGAGCTGCCGCAGAACAGCCGCTTCCGTCCCAAGGCCTATGCCGACAATTTCCGCTTCGGCCGGCCGGAAAACTGGACGCACTGAGCGGGGATGGTGGGGCGGCCGCGGCCGCATTAGTATCGCTCCCTTACGGCCCCATAGCTCAGCGGATAGAGCAACCGCCTTCGGAAGGAGTAGGAGTGCGCCGCCGGAAACGGCGGAGGTAGAACCTGTCAAACTCGGGGAACCCTGTGCCCGCACGGGAGCTGGCAATCCCGAGCCAAGCCCGACCTCGGCCGGGAAGGTGTAGAGACCAGACGGCAGGCGCCTGTCGGCCACGTCGGCCCATGGCGAAGGGATGGTCCAGACCACGAACGCCCGCAGGGCGGCGGCGGAAGCCGAAGTGGGATGCTAAGCGGTAGGTCGCAGGTTCGAGTCCTGCTGGGGTCGCCAAGGGGCGTTCCGGGGGGTGCCCAAGAGGTCCTACAATCACGAAAAATCAGCAAGTTAACACATTACAAGGCCCGAGGAGTTGCCAAGAGGCCCGGGGTCAGCCGATAGTGATCCGGGACCCACCCGGGACCCAAGCTAGGGTCGGGTCCCGGCATTCGGAGAGAGGGCAGGGGCATGACGGGGCTGACGGATACTCGCATCAGGCAGACCAAGCCGGGGTCAAAGCGGATCAAGCTGCCGGACAACGGCGGCCTATACCTGGTCGTGTTCCCGACCGGCTCCCGGTCGTGGCGCTGGCGCTACATGCGGAAGGGCGTCGAGCGTGTCGTGACCCTCGGCACGTATCCCGACATGGGCCTTGCGGCTGCCCGGCGTGCGCGCGATGCCGCCCAAGATGCCGTTGTGGCCGGGCATGACCCGGCGGAGCCCGAACCGCCACCGCCGCCGGTCCGGACGTTTGAGGATGAGGCGCTTGCCTGGCACGAATCGACGCAACGTCTGTGGAAGCCGCACCACGCGCAGGACGTGCTGGCCAGCCTGAGGGAAGAGGTGTTCCCCGACTTGGGTAAGGTGCCGGTTGGCGAGATCAAGGCGCCGGCCGTGCTCGCCGTGCTGCAACGGGTGGCGGAGCGCGGAGCGGCCGAACGGGCGCACCGGCTGCGGCAGCGTATCAGCGCGATCATGGATCGTGCCGTTGCCCTCGGTTACGCGGATGGCAACCCCGTGACGAGCCTCCGCCGCCAGTTGGCGCCTGTCATCCCGATCGGCCGGCGGGCGGCTGTGGCGACCCTGGAAGAGGCCAGGGCCGTGCTGCGGGCAGCCGAGGCGGTCCCAGCGCACCCCGTCACCCGGCTGGCGCTGCGTCTGCTGGCCCTAACCGCCGTGCGGCCGGGCGATATCCGCGGGGCGACGTGGGGCGAGTTTGGCGACCTGACGGCCGCCGATCCCGTTTGGACGATCCCGGCGGCCAGGATGAAGGTCAAGACGGAGCGGGCAGGGGAGACACCCGACCATGTGGTGCCGCTGGCCCCGCAAGCGGTGGACGCGCTGTTGGCCGTGCGGACCCTCACCGGCGAAGGGCCGATCCCGTTCCCGAATTGGAGCAACCCGCGCAAGCCGCTGTCTGAGAACGCCATCGGCTACCTACTGAATCGGGCCGGCTACCACGGCCACCAGACTGCCCACGGCTGGCGTGCGACGTTCAGCAGCGTCATGAACGAGAGGCGCCCGGTGGACCGGGCTGTCATCGACCTGATGCTGGCGCACGTAATCAAGGATCAGGTCGAGCGCGCATACAACCGGGCGCAGCACATGACCCGCCGCCGCGAGATTGCTGCCGAGTGGGCGGGGCTGCTCATGGAGGGCATGCCGCCGGCCGCGGAGCTGCTGAAACTGCCGAGGAAGTAGCGGCCCCTGATCGCGTCTACGACGCACCTGGGCCGGGATAGGCAGGCTTCGTCGAGTAGGTTTGACGTTTCCGATGCGGGCGAGTATCGTTTTGCGAACGGGACTGAGGAAATGATGCCACAGAACCTGATCGACGAGTTGCCGGGCGGGCTAGACAAGAAACTGCGGGAGCTCCTGCTTGCAGGAGAAACTGTGGAGATACAGCTCAAAGGCGCCTGGAAAGAGGCGCTGGTGTGCACGGATCGTCGGGTGCTAATTCTAAAATCGGGTTTCATGACCGGGCAGATTTTTGGCTCAAACGCCTTTCAGGTTCCCTATACCAACGTTGCGACTGTCGAAGTGAAGTTCCACTTGCTGACAGGCTATTTCGAGATATCAGCCGGCGGCATGCAGAACGTGGAGAAGAGCTATTGGTCGACCAATAAGGGCTCCGACCCTAGCAAGGCTCCAAATTGCATCAGCCTGAACTCGCGCTCTCAGGCGGCCCGGTTTCGGTCAGCTTGCACACTTATTATGGAGATGGTTGGTGCGAGCCGCCAACCCAAAGTCTCTGCGCCACCTCCCGCGGCTAATCCGACCGAGCCGGTCTCCAGCGTGATCGAGCGTCTTTGGAAACTCCGCACGGACGGGGCGATATCCCAAGAGGAGTTCGAGACCATGAAACGAGAAGCTTTGGCGCGAGTCCAGGCCGGACCCTAACAGCCGCGCTGGCCGATAAGTTTACTAGCGGGACCGGCTCGCCCTTTAGGCTGCCCCGTCGCCATGATCGCCAAGCCCTCCGCCGGGAAGGGCCGTTGCAGGTCCAGCGCCGCCGCGGTGCCCGCCTGATGGCGTCCCGGTTCCGGGTCATGGCGTAGAGGTTGCACATGCCCGGCAGTCTATGGCGGAACGCGACGCCAAAGACAGCGCCGCCATCCCGGGCACGTAGATCACAAATCGCGGTTCCGCCCCCCACGGAGATCAGGGCCGGCCGCCAGGGGGCGCCGATCACATCCGATTCCTGCGGTTCAACTTGTTTCCGGACGGACGCTAATTTCGAACCAAAAACCAGACAAAGATGGCCCCAGCAATGAAAGCCGCCGCCGCAGCGAACCCGGCCCATACGACATCGAATGCGGCTTTAGCAAAAATAAAAACCACGAAAGTCACAGCGATTGTAAATAAACTGAAATATATAATCCTAAAAACACGCGAATACCAGATAAGCACACCGGCAACCGCGACGGGGACAGTGGCAGCAAGCCCCGATACCGCCGGGTGCCAATGCATCGTGTAATGAAGATACCAAAATAGGTAGGCAGCGCCACAAAGCACCGGCAACAGCGCTATAATTGCGATAGTAATTATTCTTTCGACAGGAGAAGAAAACTTTGGGACCATAGTATCTAATGTGGGCAAGCTCGGGCGATTGTCGTTATAATCTCGCTCCGTTTGAGAAACGCTCAACAATTTTCCGTAACGGTCAAAGTTTCTGATTTTCATCATTTCCTCCGTCAGTGCATTGACATCAGCCGGGATTTCCTAGTCGAAATCTCGGCAAATCCTTCCGAGGGAATGATGGTCACGATTCCCGTTGCTCCGCAACAGTCTGAGTTCTCGAAGCGTGGCGATGGCCCTGCCGGAAGGCAGGTGACCGCCCTCTGAGCCGAAAGCCCCGTTGCATCATGGCGCACGCCTTACCCTGACGGGATCGCCCGTAGCGGGGCGACCCAAAAGGGCGCTTCACCTACGGTCGGCAAGCAATTTCAGTCGCTTGTGGATGAACCCCTGCACCCTGCCACGCGAGAGGATATCGTCGGGTGCCTTGTCCTACGCCCTCCGCTTCGATGAGCGTGGCCGGCCCTACCGGGTGGCGTCCGAGCCAATGGTCGCGATCACAGCCGATGTGCTGGTGCGCTACGTGGAGCGGGCGGGGGTTCGTGGTGATGCGGCGGCCGCCCTCGAAGCCGTCGCGGGCGGGGGCGCGGTAATAGTGCCGCCCTCACCCGGGAGGTGGCATGGGCCTGTCTTGCGCCGGCCGGGCCTCCCGTGCTGCTGCGGGGCTGCCTTTCGCGGAGCGGTCCCGGCGGTTGGCGCCGATAGCGGCTGCTCGCGTCAGTAGGAACTGTCCCTCGCTTCCCTCAGGTTGGAGCAGGAGGAACCGAATGAGATGTGCGGATAAAGGAAAGATGCGATTGTCCGAATAGCCAGTGTAGAAGTGCAGAATCCTTGTCATAAGCATCTTTGCTCGGGAGCTTCTGATTTTGCCTGAATTTCAACTTATCAATACGGCCAGACTGAAAGATTTCAGCTATAACGTCCAATAGATCGCCTGCTGGCGCACTCCCAAAATTTGCGCTTGCGGCAAGGCGCGCAAGATCAAGAATATGGCCAGCCTTCGCTATTTTCAAATCTCGATGCCGGTCATTGACAATTGTATCAACCGTCCGTCCGGGTGTTTTCACAATTTTTATTCCTATTGCAAGTAGGGCGGCCTCATCAAATGTTATATATCCTAAGTCTTTTATGGTCGACCGCCCGAGCGAAGAAATAGCCAACGTATCAACGATCTCTTCCTGATTATTCACTTGCCATACGGAAGTCCCACCAATTGAAAATATCTGTTCAAGAGGTTGCGCGGGAAAATTCCGAGCATCCGATCCGGTACGGAAGTCCAGATCGGCCCATATGTCACTCTTGACCAACCTAAGCAGCATTGCCATTCACTTCAGACGGCCGCCGCCACACGGCTGGCCCGTGCCAAGTGGGCTTCGATCGTCATTCGTACCACACGATTAGTCTCCACCTTCTGTCGGGCGGACAACGCGGCAAGCGCATAAGATGTCCCAATATTACCTAGTGCGGATGCCGCAACAGTGCGATCACCCGGAAGCGAGGAGTGTAGTGCTGAGTTTAAAATTATATCCTTGGCATCACCTTTTGCTGGCGGTAGCTCGGATATCGACTCAATGAATTCCCGGCGTACCTTCGTAAATCGATCATCCGTTAGAGCTGTCCAAATCGCTGAATATGCTTTGTCGCCGTGGCGCTCAATCAGGTCCGAAGCCTCTGCGATTGGATCGTCGCTATCAACGAGTTCGATCAACGAGGCCAAGACCGCGCCGTTAAACATAAGCTCACCAAAGTTTCCTATCGTTTCTGAACGCCGGGCAAGCGGACTGAGCAGCGTGCCGGCTGGAAAAATACTATTGGGATCGAACGACACGCCATTTTTGTTGCTTCCTGTCGCTACGGGAAAGGCTAAAGCTGATCCCGTGTCGCTTGCTTGATAGGTGACAGACAAAGTCGCCACGGTGGCAATGGGCATAACCAGCGCAAGCAGTCTTGGCGTCATGAGACATCTCCCTTCGCAGCAATTTCGATTGTCATGTCGGCCATCTCAGACAAGAGCTGTTTAATTAGAGTCGGTGACAAGGGAAGGGTTGCCTGCGGAGTGTTAACATCAATGATGCACTGAGCGGCCAACGAAGGGAACGGGGAGGCCAAGGCTTGTCCCTGATTTGTTATCCCCATTGCATAGTATTGAACTGTCTGCCAGTTCGTTAGGCGATTGATACGCAATTGCCCTATCGTTTTAGAAAGTCTCGGACGATTGATTTGTAGTCCAAACTCAACGATGTCGCCACCCGCGGAAAAAGATTGAATCTTAGAAAATAAAATATCGCGAGATTCCGCTTCCGTCTTGGTGGGAACAAGAATTGTTGCTCCAATCGCTAGGCGTGTTATGCTATTCCAGTCTCCGAGCCAATTTAGGAAATAATTTTGCAACTTGGTTAAGGCATCTTTGAGGTTACCCAAGGTTTTCGGGGCAGAGTTAGGACTACGAAGTACCGGAGTGAGCGCGATGTCTGCGCGAGTTGGCTGTATTGCCATGACAAGAGTCGTATCCGGTTCGCCGGGAACAGCCCCGCTTTCCTGACGAAGAACTTGCACTTCTCGCATATTTTGAACGAGAGCGGGCGGGGACCCGATCAGGGTTTGCCAATCCTTTACCGCAAGCGTAGCCGTATCGGTTGCGAAGGCTGTCAATCGAACGCTCTCCGCGAGCCACGGCACCGCCGACTCCGCGGTCGGTAGCCGTTTTTTTACAGTCCTTCCCGGCGGCAAAGATCGTCTCCCACGCATGACACTTCAGGTTGAGCCTCAGAAACACGGATGTCAAATGGGCACGCGTCTCAGCCCAAGGTAGACTATCAGGTGCTGTCGTCAGCGGCGGCGGTAAGGTTGGCACTCGCGTCAGGCGGCGCCAGTTCGGAACGGCAGACACATGGGCACTCGAGGATGAGTCATAGTTAGCACGATTAACGCCAAAGAGTCAAATGTTTTCTTAAATTAGAGCCTTAGCCGGTTTCGCCTACCGGGACCAGGGCCGAAGCGGCACCGCCGCTGCCAACGTTGGCACCGCGCGTTTCGTGCCGCGTATCGGGGGCAGTGACGCTCGTTTTACGGGCCGCCCCCGGCTGTCGGGGGTAGGCGACGCTACGCGGCCCAGGGGGCGCGGACTGGCCGCATGGCCAGTGCCGCCATGATCCGCGCGCTGGTCAGTTCGTCCGACTCATTCACGCTCCAGCGAGACAAGACGCAGGCCGGCCTAGCGAGTGAAAATGCCCCCGGGCACCCACCTCGCAGGCTGCGCCCTCTTTTCCGCGGCCCACACCGCAAGCGCCGCAGCCAGGACCAAATCGTCGTGGTCCTTTTCGCGCAGCGCGGCGAACTGCTCCGACCCGGCGGAGGTGATGCGGACCGTGAAGGCGCGAAGCTCTGCCGTCAGAACTTGCGCCAGCGGGTCCGCACTCGGCACCTTCAGCCGGTGCTCGCTCAGAACGGCGTCCATCAGACTCGCCAGTATTTTCTTGGCAACTCGCTTATTCTGATAGGTGCCGCTTTCGTTGAACCCGCCGGTGATCGTGACCGCGCGAGGCTGAAGGCCAAGCTCCCGCATTTGATCCACCACGGCGATACCAACTCCGGTCCCGTCAACGATCAATTCGGGCGCGTCGCGCATCGGTGGCAATTGCTGCATCGCCTCGCGCAGCGATCTGCACACGTCCGGATATGAGGTGCCCAGCGGGTAGCGGTGCAGTCGCACGAGGTTGTGCCGGATCATCGGCCGCCGGCGGGCTTCCTTTGGCACCGGGCCAAACTTGCTGCGCTGGTATTCGATGCGATCGGCTTCAACCCGCTCATTGACCACCACGGCGGACCAGTCGCGGGCCTGGCCCAAGTCCACGGCCAGGACGTAGCCGGTGGGGGTCCCGGCTGTCTCTTCGAACGATGATTGCATGCCCGGGTCCGGCCGGGGAAGAAGTTGGTTGATAGCCGCGCGGGCGGAAGCGCGCGCCTCCGCCTCGGCATGAAGTGTGGCGATGCCCATGGGGGTGTTCCTGTTTGCTAGAAAGCGAGCGAGAGGCGCGGCAAGTTCGGGTCAATGATCGCGGTTATGGCGGCATCATCGAACCACTGGCCGGAAGCCTCTGCGAAGGCCAATTCGAATTCCACCGCAACGTATCGGGGGCCGTTGATGCGGCGCTGTTCCTCGATGAATTCGGGCGTGATCCGGGGGCATTGCTGCCACGGCACACCAATGCGTAACCAATCGTCGCCCGGGTCCTCCCACACGTCGTAGAAGAACCCTTGCCGGCCGTTGGGCGTGCTCAGCAGCAACAGCGAACCGTTGCTCACCGCCAGCATCGGCAGCACGGCGTCGAATAGCCCACCATCCTCCGGGACGAACGCCGCTTCGTCCACGACTACCAGGGCCGGCGCGCTGAAACCTCGGATGCCGGCGGCTTCCCCCGGTAGACTGACTATGCGGCTGCCGTTCGTGAGCTTGCACGCCGTGGCGGAGTCCTGCGCGAGCTTGATGCCCGGCACCATGCGCAGGAAGGCAGCAGACTTCGCATAGAGCTCCGTGGACTGGCGCAAAGTTGGAGCCAGGAGCACCGTCAGGCTGCCCGGATGATATGCCGCAGTGTGAGCCGCCAGCACCGCTGCCGTGGTGCTCTTGCCAGACTGGCGAGAGCATACGGTGATGGCGCGTTTGGCCTCGCCGCTGGCCATCTTGCGCACAAGATCGCTTTGCCAGGGATCAAGGGTGAAGCTGAGTGCATCCCGGGCGAATGCCGCCGGGTCGAGACTGTGCAGCATGGCGGACGCCGCTTGCCGCAGCGTGCTGCCGGCCGGGAGGGTGGGCCTGGTCACATTCGTTCCTGTTCATTCGAAAGTCTGAATTTCGGTGCGCGTGTGGGGCGCGTAGGTCGCATGGCCCCGGTGCTGCTCGAGGGTATAGGGGGGGGGTGTTTCTCAGGCTCGCCACGCCCGCCCGGCACGCCTTGCGCCGCTGCGCTGCTGCGGCTGTGTGGCGGCGCAAGCGTTGGGCGGTATGGTTGCACCCGTCCACGCGCGGGCGGCTGTAGCGGACTCTGCGGGGCTGCCGCGCCAGGTGGCCACTCGGCAACCTTCCTGCCGCGCGCAGCATCGGCGATGACGCGCCACGCTGCCGGTGTGGCAGACACACTAAGGGCCGCTGTCGCAGCGGCCCTTGGAGCAGTCGTCAGCTATGAGGCAGAGTTTACGCGGCCCACGGATCGCGGATCGGCCGCATGGCCAAGGCGCCGCGCATTTGCGCATTGGTCAACTGGTCCAGCTCGCTCACACCGCAGAGGTCCATCACACGCTTGAGCCACCCGCCACCTTCGATGCGGGCACGCTGGCGGAACTGACGGAACAGCAGGGAAGTGGTATGAACGGCGGAAGCCTTGGCCATGGTGTCCCTCATCGTGGCTTGGGTCAGGACGGGCGCCGCGCTTGCCGGCGTGGCGCTCGTCCGCCGGATCGTTCCGACAAGCGCGACTTGACTCCCAATCGCGCGTGGTGGTCAAGCGGCGTTCTCTCGGCTTCGTGAAGTTGGCGAGCATGTCCCTTCGCAGGCTACAAGAATTCACAAAGTGTGCAGTTGAGAGTTGCAACTTGCTCGAAACGCATGGCAGGCAAACAGCGGCAACGGCGGCGCACGCCAACGAGCCGGGCGAGGGTGAGGCGATGTGTCAATACCTTCTATGAACGTTGAAGGTATTGACAATGCCCCCGAAGGCGAGCAAACACCCATTGCAGGCGCGGAATGCGCCGACACCGGAGGCCCGTCACCATGACCAATTACGTCGGCTATGCTCGCGTCTCGACGGACAAGCAGGGCAAGAGCGGCTTGGGCCTTGAAGCCCAAGAGGCAGCAATCCGGGGTTTCCTACGTGAAGGCGACAAGCTGTTGTTGCCGGTCATGGTGGAAGTTGAAAGCGGGCGGAAGGTTGACCGGCCGGTGCTCCGCAAAGCTCTTGACCGCTGCCGCGTCATGGGCGCCACGCTGCTTGTCGCGAAGCTCGATCGCCTGGCACGCAATCGCCACTTTACGGATGCGGTGCTGAGTTCCGGCGTGGCAGTTGAGTTCTGCGATATCCCGGCCAGCAAAGGCGCGATGGGCGCCTTCCTGCTCAACGTGATGAAAGAGGTGGCGCAGTTGGAAGCCGGGCTTATCAGCGAGCGGACAAAAGCGGCGCTTGCCGCGGCCAAGGCGCGCGGTAAGACCCTCGGCGGTGATCGCGGGCACCGCCACGCGGCAGATGATGCGCGCCGGTTCGGGGCGGCGGGCGGCGCCAAACGGCAAGAGGTTGCGGACATCGCGGCGCAAGCCGCTGCCGATCTTATTGCCGAGGTTCAAGCGCGGCTGCCCGACCTGAGCCTGAACGCCATCGCGCGGGAACTGAACACGATCGGCGCGCAAGCACCGCGCGGCGGTGCGTGGACGGCAACGGCAGTGCGCCGGACGCTGGCAAGGCTCGGCCTTGAGTGCGAGACAGCCAAGCGAGGCGACACGGAAGCCGCCCGCCACGCTGCGTTGGTTGGCGAGGTAATCCGGTCGGCGTAGCGGGCGGCTACGCAGGCTACAGGCGGCCCGGCCGGCGCGCGACAGCGCCGCCCGCACCGCCCGCACCGCCGCCGCGTAGCGCCCTCAAGGCCCGGCCGGCATATGCTCGATCGTGAGTGGCCCGCCGGTCACATGCGCAAGGGCCGCAATCACGGCCGCCCGCGCCGCGGGGAACCCGGCCAAGGCGCCGAGAATGACGGTCTGCAATTCTACCAGCACCGGCGCCACGACAATGTTGAGGCGGGCGGAGTCGTCAATCTCGCCCGTCAGCTTCGCCATCAGTTCAAGGCATCGCGCCGCTTCGCGCACACCTATGAGCGCGACCTTCAAGTCGCCCGCCTTTTCGGCTTGGGCGAGCAACGAAAGGGCCTTGTCTCGTAAATCCGCTGCGCTGTCCACCAGCGAGGCGCCGCGCTGGCCTTCCTCAGCAGCGCGCTCCGCCGCCCCCGCTGCCATCGCGGGGGTTGGGATATGGTTGCAGCGGTGGCGCATCAAGGATTTCGGCGTTATGCCAAAAGTGGACGAAATGCTTGGCAACGGTTCGCCCGCAATCAGCGCGTGGTCGATGATTTCCCGGTCCGGATGGTTGCAGCAAACGCACGGGCGGCCCGTTTTCGGGCGAGCGGTAGGCGGCCCGTGGGCCGCCGCCTTATCTGGTTTGATTGGCATCTCAGTAAGTCGAGCCAGCGCCAGGCGAGGCATATACGGTGCCCGAACCGCTTGCGAGCACGCAGGACACGGCGGACACATACGGGCCGGCTTCCATCAAGAGCCGCCCGCCGGCGGGGATTGGCGTATCGGCGGGTGTTGCTGGCCCTGCGTCCGTGCGCACGAAGGCGATCGAAGCGGTGCTGTTGAAGAACAGAACGCTTTCGCCGCTGGCCGGCAGCGTTGCGCTCACGCTGGCGGTGCTAGCGGGCATCGCCACGCCGACACCGTTACCGCTTGGGGCGAACGGCGCCACCATCCCGACTGCCATCTCAGAACACCTCCGCGCCAGCCGCCAGCGCGGCCAGGGTTTCGGTGCGGTGCGCGTGCAGGACAGCACGGTCCGCGCCGGTCAGCAGGTGCCCGGGGCTGGCAGTGATCTTGCCACCATCGGTGCCAAGCGCGATGCCCCGCCGCGCCAAGACAGTGATGAAGCCGCGGGCGTCGAATGCGGGCGCCACGGCAGCCGATGCAACAGCAGCGATGCCGCGCACGCGCTCCTGTTCGAGCCCGGCTTTCCAGCACTCAGCCGTCATCTCGGTATACCAGCCCATGCGCTCAGCCGCCGTCAGTGCGACGCGGAACTGAGCGACGAGCGCTTCCTCCGCCTGCGCGCCGGTGAGCTGCGTGGGGTCGCGTTTCGCGGTGGTCATGGCGGCTTGCAAATTACGCCATTCGGCCGCAAGCGCCGTCGCCGCTTCAGGAAGTCGGCAGTGTGCGACGGCGCGGCTGCGGAGCCCATCCGCGTGTTCCTTGACGGCATTGATGGCGCCGCGGTGGTCACGCAGGAAGGCGGCCAGTTCGGAGGGGCTAGCTTTGGAGTTGGGAAGGTCCATGTCGGCTCTCTTATTGGTTGGTCGCAAGGTCGCGCACGGCGGCGTCAAATTCCGCGCCGGTCATTTCCCGAGCATGCTTGGGCAGTTGCGGCACCGGTGCCGGGGTCGGCGCCGGGTGGGTCAACTCGGCCAGGCGCCGCTCGTATTCATCGGCGGGCAGGTCGCGCACGCTGCCGCTCATAGCGGCTGCGCCTTCGTTGCTTGCGCCGCTTCGACGCCGCGGCGGCACGCTGCAACCTCGGCGTCAATGCGCGCCGACTCTTCAGGCGGCACGTGGCGGCCCTTGGTGGCGCGGACCTTAGCGACGTTGCGCGCAAGTATGGCATCGGCCAGGGCGTAAGTTGCCCGGGTCAGCGGGTTAGGTGGTCGGTCGTTCATGGTGTTTCCTTGAGGTGCGCGCATCGGCCGGCGCGCGCGGCGTTGGTTCGGTGCCGCGGTGCGGCCTTCACTGCATCATTGCCCGAAGTGCCCGGGCATCTTCCGCCTTACTTCGGCCGGGCACCCACCCGGCTAGATCAAACTCGGCGGGACGCGGAGCAGAAGCTTGCCGTGCACGGGGGATAGTAATTTTAAGTTGGGCGTCCGGGGCGGCGGAGGGCGGAGTCCTTACAGGACTCTCCGCCTCCTCCGCCGTATCCCCCGGTCGTGCCGTGGCGGAGGAGGCGGAATTCCGCCCCAATTCCGCCAATTCCGCCTTGGCTGCCGGGAACTCATCCGAGATTGGCAGCCAAACCTTCCCGCCTTCCGCCATAACCCGCCCAGCGCGAACAAGCCCGGCGAACGCGGTGTTGAACGCCTCTCGGCGCGTTTTCGGGCTTTCGGAGCCGGACACCCGCCGCCCGTCCACACACGTTTGACGCCAAGCCGTCTCTTCGATCGCCTCGGCGTTGCTGTCGCTGCGCAAGTCTTCCAGCACCGTGAAGGCTGCCCGCTGCTGCGGTGTCAGCTTGTCGCTCTTCGGCTGACCGCCGAGGCGCAGAACCGGCACAAGCGACGTTTTGCCGGGCGCAACCTCGACCTGGCGGAGATCGAAAACGATCGGCGGTGCCTCTTCTGCGTCCTTCTGAAAGCGGGTGGTAAGCGTAACGATATCCTCGCCGGGGATGTCGTTCTTTCGGGACGCCAGAAGTTCGAAGTCCACCGCGCCGTCGATCGCGCTACTGCCCCGCAACCCTCGTTCTACGTCCTTGCCCGTGTGCGCAATCGGCATAACGGTGCATCCCAGCTCTTCCTTCAGCCAGTCACACGCGGCGATGACAGACCCAACCTCGCCAGCCGAGTTCTCATCGGTCCCCGGCATGGCGCGGGCCAGCGTGTCGATGACGACAAGCCGGATCGGCGTCTCGCCTGCCACCTCGCGGACCTGCGCGGCAAGCTCCTGCACGGCCTGCTTGTCGCTGAATTTGACCGCCCGCGGCAGCACCCAAAACGGGATGCTGCGGGGTATCCCGTGGTGCGCTCCTAAGGCCCGCATGCGGAATTTCAGCCCACCAGCACCTTCGCCGCAGATATAGACGACGCCTCCCTGCTTTACGTCGTGGCCGAACCACGGCAGCCCGGCTGCAATATGCGCCCCTGCCGAAAGGGCTAAGAAAGTCTTCCCGCTCTTGGCCGGGCCGCCCACGATCCCGAAACTTCGCTCTGGGATCAGCTTGTCTACCAACCATGTCGGGTCTGGCTGTGCTTCCAGATCGTCGAGCGTCAGCAGGCCGGGCTTGCCATTCTTGCCGGCCGGCTCCCGTGCCGTGAACTCATCTTGCGCCGATGCCCGCGGCTCGCTGATGCCGAACCGTTGCGCCAGCGTGTGCAGCGCTTTCTTCTGATCGCCCCCGTGGTCAAGAACAGCGATCACGTCCACCACGTCCAGCGCCTTCGCATATCCGGTCGGCAGATTGCCAGGCGCGAGCGGATCGTTTGCATGGTGGCTGTAAGCCCGCTGCACCCCGTCGTCACCGTCAAGGATTTGCACCCCGGCAACGCCAGTGTCAGAACCCGGGAATAGGTATCGCCCATTTTCGCGCGGCTCATATCCGTGCCCGATCAACTCTTCCCTAAGGTCGAGATGGGCTCGCACTTGCGCGATCAGCGACCATCCCGGGTCAATCCCTGCGGCGTTGCGGGCTTCGCGCCGCTGGCGAGCCTCTTCCTGGTGCTGCCGCTTCAGTTCCGCCTTCGCGGCGTCCTGCCGCGCTTTCAACTCGCCGGCCTTCGTAGCAAGCCAGTCAGCGTCGATAGGCTCGCCGCTGACTTCTTCAGCCCTGTGCTTGGCCCGTGCGTCGGGCGTCGTGCGCGGGGCATAGAAGACGCTGGCAGCGCCAAGTTTGGTGGCGTCCAGAACGCCAGTAAGCCCCAACTCCTCGGCGACAACCTCTGGAGCCGGCAGGTCGTGGCCAACCTCGCTTGTGATGGGCAGCACGATCCGATAGCGGGGCAGTTCGGCGGTGTGGTTGAACGAGGTATAGAGCACACCTGCCCACCCTCTGCGCTGCACCGCGGCGACGGCATCGGCGAAGGCAAGCGGTATTTCGCCGGTTCCCTTGTTCATCTCGATGTCCAAGGCAACCGCCGTGCGCGCGACCAGGCGGGCCTTTGTGCGGCGGACCCCGCCACCTTGTTTGGCGGGTTCAGGGTGGAACCGGGCGGGGACGAAGTTGCTGCCGTCCTTCTCACCTTCACGGTGCTCCGCCAGCCGCTTCACCAGTGCGGCCCAAGTTGTCGGCACCCCTTGGCCGTGGCCATGCCGCGAGTCGTCGAATACGGAGATGGTGACAGGGTGGTTTGGGTTCATGATGCCGCCTCCGCCGCCAGATCGCGCGTGGCGTCGGTTTCGGTGGCAAACATGACATGAGACGGGACGCCTTCGCGGGCGTCCCGGTTCGGCACGATCGCAACCCGCAAGTGGCCGAGTCTACCCGTGAAGAACCGGCGGCCTTGCTGGTCCGTTTTCTCAGTGAGCGTGCAGAGGATTATCTGAGGGCGGAACTTCGCTGTCATGGATACCTCGTCTGAATGCCGCTGGCGCGATGCGCCGGCGGGCGTTTCGTTGTTCAGTGTGAGCGGCAGACGACGCGCAGCACATCCGCAGGGTCCGGAACAGGCAGGCGCCAGTCCGTCAGCGCGGCATACGCGGCGGCATTGGCGTCTCGATCGGTCATGGACGCGTCGTAGAAATACCGGTCGGTGCTGCCTGCCATTGGCATCCGCTGGGCCGGGTCCGCGGGGACAGGCGGCCCGTCGCCCTGGCGCTCCCATAGCGGCACGAATTCGGAGGCGAACAAGAACGCCTTGCCGTCCAGATAGATTCGTTCACCGTAGGGGAGCGCCAGGGCTCTTAGCGCCCGTTTCAAAGTTGTGTCGTAGGCCAGCCTGCCGGTTTGGCGGCTTTCATAAGTCGCATTCATGTATTCATCTCTATTTGCGAAAAATTGGCAGCGCAGCAAAATGCCGCCGGGGGTTGTTTTGTGTCAGGACGCGGCAATAAGACCGTGCTGTGCCGCTGGCGGCAGTTCCGAAACCGTTTCGCTCACCATCGACAGGAGGGCATTGATCACGTTGCCGTCCAGCGCGCGCGAGAGATATATGGGATAGATGAGACGGCCGCTTTCTGACACCTCATCGGGGATCGGTTCGCCGGGGTTGGTGAAGCCCCAATTTTCGTCCGGCCCGGTTTCACGGCCGATGGTAAGGGCCGGGCCGCTGCCATCGGCGTTGATGCCGAGCAGCACCACCGTCAGGGGCCGAGGGTGGGTGCGTCGCCCTTGGAAGATGAGCTTGGTCAGCACCTCGCCAAGCGTCTCGCCGAGCCTGAACGGCGCCGGAAGATCGGGGCCGTCGAATTGGGTAAGCGTCGCGCGCAGTGCCCGAAGCGTTGCCTCTGGTGCATTGGCATGCGTCTTCCCGCAGAGCATGCCAACAATGAACCGGGCAGCGATGCCATCGGTCATCCGTGTCCGCGCTGACGGCAACAGACCGCTTTCACGCAGGATGCGCACGTGTTGCTTCACCTCCGCGGGGTCGCTTGCCGTCGAGACAGTCCACACGCTGGTGGCGTCGGTGAGGGTCCAGGCTTTGTGCATGGACGGGTCCTAAAGCTAAGAGAGTTTCGGTTTCGAATTGTGCAGCGGCGTCCGCCCGATCGGCGGCGCATTGTTCGATGCCGGCCAGTTCGGGGCAGGCAGTGGCCAACGCCCGGATGGCGTCGGATAGCTGGCGGCGGATGGTCTTGGGGTCAGGAGCGCGCAAGCCCGCGTCCTTCCGTTTCTTGGATAGGGCGTTGGGCGTCCATCCGCCGTCGAGATATTCCAGCAGCCTTGCCGCAGCGTCTTGGCCGCAAATCTCGCCGCACGCTGCGGAGATGGCGGCGGCACCTCGCTCGAACCGCCGGTGCCGTAGCATCGCGACATGCATCGTCGAATGCGCGTCCACACTGGCCCGGATGCCGGCTGCCCGGACGGCCAGGCGCATGCCGTAGTGAGTGGGGGTCGAGTCCGCGGCGTGAGCGTCGGCCCCCCACACCCCGGCCGCCGCCATCTCGGTATCGGTAATCAGGCCAGCGTCGGCGAGCACTTGGGCAGGCGATCGGCGTTCGTAGCGGCTCATTCGCACACCCCTTCCATTTTCATTGTGCCACAGGAAAAACGGGAAAACAAGGGTAAAACGCAAAATATGAGTAACACGCACATTCGGTCTTCGGGCGCGAGACTTGGCCGCCTGAGCAGGGCCGGCGGCTCGGGCGGTGGTAGGTTGTCTACGGATTGGGTAAGGTGAGGGTGGCGCCGCCGAGCTGGCCGTGCGGGTCCCACCCGGAGCCTGCCTTGGGTCCCGGCTCGGGTCCCGGATTTAATTTAGTTCGAGTCCGCAACGCGCGACCGAAATCCGGGACCCGGCTCGGGACCCGTCAGCCCGCCAGCGAGTTAGAAATTTCGTAAAAACAGTATGGTATCGAATAGGCTACCAGCCTGCTGGGGTCGCCAACGAAATCA
>PLTJ01000341.1 GCA_003164455.1 Acetobacteraceae bacterium | reverse complement strand
GAGCGTGGCATCGACAAATAAGTAAACGCCCGGGGTCATCGTGACATTCGACGAAATCACGAAATTTTCGGAACAATAGGCTTGGAACTTACCGTTCAGTTGAGGAGTGGCTGGCACCATGGGTCCGGTAATGGATGGACCGCCCGTATTTATGCAGGCTACATCCGAACTCGAGGCTGGGAGATTTATCGAGGCAAGCGTGGACTGATAAGGATCGAGGACGGGTGGCTGAAATGTCGAAGGTGGACGGCCCGCGTAACCCAACGGGCAATTGGAACAACCTCCCGCGGTGACGAGCGCATAGACTTTGACATCGACATCGTTCAAAACATTGATTGCTTGTTGGTCGGTCGCGTTCGAAACATAAGAGCACAGATTAGTCCAGGGAAGTTGAGGGGCATTAATTGTCAGGTCATTCTGGGTCGATAGCACACAGGCGCTGCCAAGCGTCTGCATTCCGGCGGTCGACTGGACATTGACGGTGACTTCAGAAGTTCCGGTGAAAATCATCGAAATCAACGCCGGGATCTTAAAAGAAACAACTGTAGTCGCGGTCGGCGTGGGCGGACTCGTCTGCTGGTTGGTCCCAGCCGTGACGGTGAGCGTATACGGTGTGGCGGAGGACCAGTTTGGCGATGCCATCGCCGCCGCCGCCGCCGTCTGCGCGTCGTGCAGATCGCCGCCGCCGTTCAAGACCAGCACCGCAGCGACCGCCGCGCCATCGGCTGCGGCCTGAGCGGTCGTCCGGGCGAGGAACCAGCCGCCGACCTCCGTGCTGAAACCGACAAAACCGAGCAGAACGAAGGCCATGACGGCGAAGGTCATGGCTGTGACGCCACGCCGGTCGCGCACGATCTCGGCATATCCGTGGGCCGGAAAGAGGGTCTCAAGTTGCAGGGCTATCTCCGCTTTTACATATCCGGCTCGGCCTGGCTTCGCCAGAGGCTCGCGCCAGGAGGGGTGGGTTCGAGGTTGCCATGAATGCTTCTAACGGATAACGGGTTGTGCTGGAATGTATTATTTTTGAGAACCTAAAAATTTTTGCTTGCAGCGACGATTTGCATCGATTACAGACGGTTTACCAACGCTAGGTGGAAACGCCCACGACGTCTGTTTCCGAAAGAAACGAGGGCGGACCAAGGCTAGAGTCTGTTTGTGTTGATCCCGCTATGAAAAGGATGAAAAGATGTTTGTTTTTGGGATGATCAGTGCCGTGCTGCGCGACCGCAAGGGCATCTCGGCGATGGAATATGCGATTCTCGCGGCGGCCGTTCTGACCGCGGTCGGGGCGGCGGCCACCACGTTGAGCGGCGACCTCTCCAGCCTGTACTCTTCCTTGAGCTCGCTCATCACCAGCACCATGACAAAAGCCAGCGGCGGCAGCTAACCGCGGCTGTTACTTCTACCTGATCGGGTATTTCTACGCCTTGAGGCCCGCGGGTCCGCGGTTGCTACCTCGGGGGTGACTGTCGCGAGTTGTCGAAGTTGAGTGAGCCCGGCACCTGGGAACTCAAGTCTGCGGCGTCGCGGGACAAAATTGGCGTCCGGCGCGTCCGCGAACATGAAAGATTACTTCCCAGGGGCCTGGAGCTTACAGAACATCGAAACCGTTGTCGGAACCGCTCTGTTACTGACAGCCGCTTACCGAGATCTGGTGACCCGCACCATCCCCGATTGGGTGTCGATCCTGCTCGCCGCCTGTGGCCTGCTGACCCGTGTGCTGATCGGGCCACAGGCGGCGGCGGTGTCCGCGATCGCGGCAGTAGCGCTGTTCGCCCTGCTGCTCCTCGCCCATTCGAGGGGGGCACTCGGCGGCGGCGACGTCAAACTGATGGCGGCGCTCGCCTTCGGATTGTCTTTGCCTGAACTTTATCATTTCGTCTTCGTCACGGGCATTTGCGGGGGTGTTCTCGCCGGCATCCATCTGACTCTCCGGCGCGTGTGGAAGGATCTTGCGCCAATGAAACCGCCGTCCCGCGGGACCGTTGGATTGTTTCGCGTGCTGACCGCGGAACGCTGGCGCATCGCCCGCCGAGGGCCACTGCCTTACGGGGTCGCTATCGCGTGCGGCGGGATCGCCGCGCTCGTCCCGCGGTTGTCACAATGACCTTCATCCCGGCGCCTCCGCCGTCGCGGCAAACCGTTTCGATCGCGATTTGCGGGGACTCCGCCCACTCTCCTATCCAGAGGGCGGCCGTTGATGTTACAATCGACGATTGCGCGAGGGCGCATGGGCCGCGACCGGTGGTTCTGGGGGTGAATTGATGTCGCTGCGCGTTGTCATGATCGCACTGCTTCTGCTGGTCGCGAGCGCACTGGGCGTGATCGCGTATCAGATCGCGGTCCCGCGCACGACCACGCCGCCACCACCAAAAGTGGTCGAGGCGCCGCCGCCGGCGCCCAAACCCACCGTCTCCTATCTCGTCGCGGCGCGGCCGCTGTCGCCGGGAACGCTGATGCGGTCGGAAGATTTCACGGTCCGCACGGTGCCCGAGGATGAGGTGCCGCAAGACGCCATCATGGACTCACCCAACGCGCGGATCGAAGTGCGTGGCGGCCTGGTCAGGCGGGTCATTACGACCGGCGCGCCGCTGCGCACCGCCGACGTGACCCGCTCGCGGGAACGCGGCTTTCTGTCGGCTGTGTTGAGACCCGGCACAAGGGCGGTTTCGATCGGCGTCGATCAGGTCTCCGGCGTCGCGGGGCTGATCTGGCCCGGCGATCAGGTCGATGTGATCCTGACCCAGGAATTCGCGCCGGTCGATAAAGGACGCATCGTCACCAGCGAGACCATTCTGACCGACGTGCGGGTGATCGCCGTCGACCAGGACATCGCCCAGGGCGCGGCGAGTTCGGGGGCGGCGGGGAAAGTGGCGGCGACGGGAACGCTCGAGGTCTCCAGCGATCAGGCGGAAAAACTCGCGGTCTCCGGCCGTCTCGGCCGCCTGAGCCTCGCGGTGCGCTCGCTCGCCGATCCCAACCAACCCATCACCGTCACCGGCGGCGTCAGCGGCGCGGACGTTTCGGACGCCTTCGCGAAAGCGAACGGCGCGGCCGGCCCGAAAATTCAGGTCATCGAAGGCGACCACCGCAGCGAAGTGAGATTCAAATGAAACGAGCGATTCCCCTCACGATCGCGCTGGCGTTTGGTCTGCTCGCCGGGACCATGCCAGGCGTCGCGCAAGCCCAGAACAAGCTGTCGCAACTCGATCCGCGGACGCTGCAAGGGGCGCAACCCGTCGCCCCCGCGCCCACGGAGGCGTTTCCGGCGGCGGCGATCCCGCGCACCGTGACCCTGGAAGCGGGCACCGGGATGCTGNNGCCATGTCCGAGAACGGCACACCGATCGGGCAATACGACATCATCGTGACGCCGGGCCTTGGGCGGGCCACGACCGCCGCGCCAGCCGCCGCCGCTGTCGCGATGCCGCGTACGATGGGTCTCGGACCCGAAGCGGCGCGGGAAGTGCAACTCGCGATTCATCGGACGGTGCCAGGCTCGCGGACGGTGACGGCGCAGGCCGCGGGCGGACGCCTGATCCTGCGCGGCGCCGTGCCCAACGCGATGGCATCGCAACAGATCGAGGCGATCGCACGCGGCATCATCGGCGACGAGGCGTCAATCCTGGACACCATGACGGTTCTCGGCAGCATCCAGGTCAACGTCCGGGTCCGCATCGCGGAGATCGACCGCACTATCACCCGGCAGCTTGGGTTCAACTGGCAAGCACTGGGCGCCGGCGGCAACTGGCGGTTCGGCGTGCTGACCGGCGCCGCGACCGGCATCGCCAGCGCCGTTCCCGCCTTCGGCGCGCTCCCCGCCGGTGCGCTCTCCACGACCACGAGTCCGCTGAATTCGCTTGGGATCGCGCCATTCTCGGGCGCCGCGTCGGGCCCGTTCCAGCTCGGCGCCGGCTATACCTCCGGCACCCGCGACATCAACGGCGTGATCGACGCGCTGGCGGCGGATCAACTCGTGACGATCCTCGCCGAGCCCAACCTGACGGCGCAATCCGGCGAGACCGCGAGCTTCCTGGCCGGCGGCGAGTTCCCCATCCCGGTGGGCCAGCAGAACGGCCAGATGACCGTCGAGTTCAAGAACTATGGCGTGTCGCTTGCTTTCGTGCCGACCGTGATGTCGGACGGGCGGATCAACCTGCACGTCAACCCCGAGGTCAGCCAGTTGACGACGGTGGGGGCGGTGCAGATTTCGGCCGGCAACTCGTCCATCTCGATCCCGGCGCTCACCGTGCGCCGCGCCGACACCACCGTGGAACTCGGTTCGGGCCAGAGTTTCGCCATCGCCGGCCTGCTGCAGAAAACGTCCACGGACGCCGCCAGCGGGGTGCCCGGCGTTGGCGATATGCCGGTGCTCGGCTCGTTGTTCCGCTCGGATGCCTTCCAGCGCAACGAGAGCGAGCTGGTGATCGTCATCACGCCGTACATCGTCCGGCCGGTGAACGATCCCAGCGAGCTCGCCCTGCCGACCGACGGCGTTACCCCGGCCGGCGACTTCGACCGCATCCTGCGCCTGCGTCAGATTGCCAGCTCCAATCCGGCGGTGCCGTCGCGCATCCCGGGTCAAGCCGGGTTCATCGTCCAGTGAGGCGTCCTGCCATGCGTCTGCTTCTGCTCCTGCTGTTGCTTCCTGCGGCGTGCAGCGAAATGGATCCGTACACCCGGTCCGGCATGTGGCAGCCGATTGGGGTGAATGCCCGCAATCTCGCCGCCATGATGGCCAATCCCTCCGACATGGTGCGCGGCCACGGGGAGACCGACGCGGACTCCCGGCTCGCCACCGAGGCCGTCACCCGGCTGATGGCGGGCAAAGTGAAACCACTCCCCAGCACCAGCAGCCAATCGAACGGGACCGCGCCGGCCGGCGGCGGGGCTTCGGGAGGCTCATGATGGACGGCGCGCTTGGTGCCGGCTCGCCCGACCTCCGCGCCGTGGAGCGGCAGGACGTCCTGGCCTTCGTGACCGATGCCGCCGTCGAATCGGCATTGCGTGACGGGCTTTCCGAACTGCTCGACCAGTCCCTGGAAGTCCGGCGTGGCGGCATCCGTGCCGCCATCACCGCCTTGCAGCGCGCCCCCAGCCCGCGCGTGCTGGTGGTGGACGTCTCCGGCGAGGAACAGCCACTGACCGCGCTCGGCAAACTTTCCGACGTGGTCGAGCCGTACGTCGTCGTGCTGGTGATCGGCGAATTGAGCGATCTCGACTTCTACCGCGCGGTCACCCGTGGTCTGGGCGTCGCTGAATATCTGGCGCGGCCGGTGACGCGCGATACGGTTGCCCGGCATTTCGGTCCCTTCGCGCTGGGTGAAGCACCAACCGTCGAGGGCGTTCTCGGTGGTCGGTTGCTGACCGTGACCGGGGTGCGCGGTGGTGTCGGCGCGACGACGGTGGCGGTGAACCTGGCCTGGCATTTCGGCCTGGTGGCGCACCGCCACACCGTGCTGCTGGACCCGAATGTGCAGACCGGCACCGCCGCCTTCATGCTCAACATCCAGCCCGGCAGCGGCCTGCGCATCGCGCTGGAAGTGCCCGAGCGGATCGACGCCCTGCTCGCCGAACGCGCCGCCCAGCCGGTGGCCGACCGGCTGCACGTGCTGGCCGCCGAGGAAAAGCTGGGGCCGTCGCCGGCCTGTGCGCCGGGGGCATCGGCGCAACTGCTGGACGCGCTGCGCCGGCGCTACAACTTCATCGTCGCCGACGTGCCGTTCGCCCCGGTGGCGGTCTACCGTGACCTGCTGGATGCCGCCTATCAGCGGATCCTGGTGATGGAGCCCTCGCTCGCCGCGGTGCGCGACACGCTGCGCCTGTCGGCGCTGCCCTCCGGCCCGTCGCAGACTCGCCGCCCCGTGGTGGTGCTGAACCGGCTCGGCCGGCCCGGTGGGCTGACGCGCCGGCAGGTCGAGGACGCCCTGCAATTGAAAGTGGACATCGTCATCCCCGAGTTGCCACGCCAGCTCAGTACCGCCGCGACTCTCGGCAAGCCGGCGGTAACGCGGGGCGGGGCGTTCCGCACGGCCATCACCGACCTGGCGCGCCAGGTTGCCTTCACCCACCTGCTCGACAGCGGGGCCAACCAGTCCACCGGCGATACGGCGCCGGCCAGGTCGCGCTGGCACCTGTTCAGGTGGCGGCGATGAGCGGGCAGGGCGCCACCGTGTTCGGCCGCCGCCGCACGGACTCGTCGAGCTTCGAGGCGCCGGCCGCCCCCGGGCTCTACGACCCGGGGGTCGTCGCGCCGGCCAACGACGCCACCCGCGCCAAGGGTTTTGCCGAGACACAACCCGAGTTGGTGGCGCCGCCTGCTCTCGACGAGGTGCCCGCCGAGCCGGTCGCCGCGTCGACGCCGCGCGCCACCCCCCGCGCTTATTCTCCGTCCGAGGCGATCATCGAGTTGCGCAGCATCTGCCTCGCCCAGATGGAACCCGCCGCCGTCGCCGCACTGCCACCGGACCGGCTGGCCACCGAAGTGGAGAAAGTCATCGGCGCGGTCGCCACCGCCCGGCGCATCCAGCTCAACGCCCGCGAGCAGCGCGCGCTGGCCACCGATCTGGTGAATGACATGGTCGGCCTCGGCCCGCTGGAGACGATGCTTGAGGACGACAGTATCGCCGACATCATGGTGAACGGGCCGCACAAGATCTTCGTCGAGCGCTTCGGCAAGGTGTCGCTGTCGGACGTGCACTTCCGCGACACCTCGCACCTGATCAACATCTGCCAGCGGATCGCCGTCGCGGTCGGCCGCCGGATCGATGAATCGAGCCCGATGGTGGACGCCCGGTTGAAGGACGGCTCGCGCGTCAACATCGTGTTCCCGCCGCTGGCACTCGACGGGCCCTACCTGTCGATCCGCAAGTTCGGCAAGAAGGCCATCGACTTCGACCGGCTGATCGGCTTCGGCACGATGACACCGGCCGTTGCCCGCGTGCTGCAGGTCGCCGCGCGGATCCGGCTGAACATCATCATCTCGGGCGGCACCGGTTCGGGCAAGACCACGCTGATGAATGCCATCAGCCAGCTCATCGACCCGGGCGAGCGCGTGGTCACGGTGGAAGACGCCGCCGAGTTGCAACTCCAGCAGCCGCACGTGGTGCGGCTGGAGACGCGGCCATCCAGCCTGGAGGGCAGGGGAGAGATCACCCAGCGCGACCTGGTGCGCAACGCGCTGCGCATGCGGCCGGACCGCATCATCGTCGGCGAGGTCCGCGGCGGCGAGGCGTTCGACATGCTGCAGGCCATGAACACCGGCCACGATGGCAGCATGTCAACCATCCACGCCAACACGGCCCGCGACGCCCTGACCCGCATCGAGAACATGGTGCAGATGGGCAACATGGGCCTGCCGTCGCGGGCCATCCGCACGCAGATCGCCGGTGCCGTCGATCTGATCGTGCAGGTGGCTCGTCAGCGCGACGGCACCCGCCGCCTGATCCAGGTCAGCGAGGTCTGCGGCATGGACGGCGACGTCATCCTGCTCAACGACATCTTCCAGTTCGAGGTGCATGAGGACGGTGCGGACGGGATCATCCGCGGCGACTACAAGGTCAGCAAGACGCGGCCGAGCTTCCAGGCGCGCATCGACTATTTCGGCCTTGGCGACGAGTGGCTGGAGGCACTGCGGCTGGCATGAACCACACCCTGCTCGTCCTGCTGCTGGCCGGTACGCTGCTGCTGGTGGTGGGGGCGGGCGCCGGGCTGCTGTTGGTGCGCCTGAACGAACGCCGCCATGCATTACGAAATCGCATCGAGTCGGTGACCTCGGCGCATATGCGCGGCCGCCCGGCCCAGGTACAGGCCATCACCCGCCGCCGTGTCGCCGAACCGTTGCCCCTGTTGCGCCAGGTCGCCTGCGCCTTCGGCTGGGACCCGGCCGTCTCGGACGAGGGCATGCGTTGGTACCTGGTGCTGCCGGCGACGTTGGCGGTATCGTGCCTCGCCGCCCAGTTGGCGGTCGCGCTGCTCGGCGACTCCCGGTTTTTTGCCGTGCCGGTCTTCTGGGTGATGTTGAGCCGGTCGCTGTGGGGCTGGCGGCGCGAGAAACGACTCGCCCGGCTGCGGTTACAGTTCCCCGATGCGTTGGCGATGATCGTGCGTTCCGTGCGGGTTGGCATTCCGGTGGCCGAGGCGATGCACATCGTCGCGCAGGAGGCGCATGAACCGACCGCGCACAGCTTCGGCGAACTGGCCGCCGAGATCGCCATCGGCGTGCCGTTGGACAACGCGTTGCCGAGGCTGGCCGAACGCTCGGGATTGGCGGAATACCGGTTTTTTTCGACTGCCATCGCCCTGCAGGCGCAGACCGGCGGCGCGCTCAGCGAGACGCTGGAAAACCTGGCTGACGTGATCCGCCGCCGCATCGCGCTGCGCGCCCGCGGCCAGGCGCTGGCGTCCGAGGCACGTGCCAGCGGCTACGTGCTGGCCTTGTTGCCGCTGGTGGTCGGCGGCGCGCTGTATTTTATCAATCCGGGCTATATCGGCGTGCTGTTCAGCGACCCCACCGGTCGTAGACTGTTCGGCGTGGCAGTCGTTGCGCTTTCTGCCGGAATGTTCTCGATGCACACCATTGCCAAGCGGGTGCTGGCATGAACGCCACGATGCTGTTGCTTGGCGGCAGCGGCCTCAGCGCCCTGGTGCTCAGCGGCGCGGCACTGCTACTGCTGCGGCAGGCCCGTCACGAAGAGGCACTCGCGGCGCGCGTGGTGGTGGCCCGCGGTTTTGGCGTGGCTGGCGCGGCGCGGCGCCCGGGCATCACGCCATTGCGTCTGGTGGCTGGGCTGGGCCTCGCCATCGTCCGCAGCGGCCTGCTGTCGGGACGCACCCTCGCTGAGCTGGAGCAGGCGCTGGTCACCTCGGGGTTTCGCGCCGAAAGCGCGCTCGGCCTGTTCGTCGGCAGCAAGATCCTGCTGCTGATCGTCTCATCGGCCTTGGCCTACCTGGTAGTGCCTGCCGACATGGCAACGTTAACGCGCGACTCGGTCATCGGGGTCGCGGCGTTGGCCGGGCTGCTGGCTCCCGACAAGATCATCCAGCGCATCCGCACCGCTTACCGCCGCAAGCTGGCGCGCGGCCTGGCGGATGCGCTCGACATGCTGGTGATCTGCACCCAGGCCGGGCTCGGCCTGGAACCGGCGATCGCGCGGGTCGCCGTCGAGATCCGTTACGCCCATCCCGAGATCGCCCATGAACTCGCCCTGACCGCGAGCGAAATGCAGGTCATGGCCGACAGCCGGGTCGCCTTGCAGCGGCTGGGCGAGCGCACCGGGTTGGAGAGCCTGCGCCGCCTCGCCGGCACCCTGGCGCAGAGCGTGCAGTACGGCACGCCGCTGTCGGATGCCATGCGCGGGCTGGCCGCCGAAATGCGTCAGGAGATCCTGATTGCCTTCGAGGAGCGCGCGGCGCGGCTGTCGGTGTTCCTGACCATTCCGATGATCCTGTTCATTCTGCCTTGTGTCATGATCGTTGTTGGCGGTCCTGCCATAATCCAGCTAATCAAGGCACTGTCGCAGTGATTTTCTCCGGATTCGCAAAATGCGGGCCATAGCCATCCTGTTCGTCGTGCTGCTCGCGGCCTGCTCGGGGCCGCAGAGCCAAGGTCTGGCGGACCGGCCTCCCGGCTTGTCGGTCGCCCAGGCCGCCCTGACCGGCGGCGCGTCGGCGGTGGCGCTGCGGATCTGCTCCGACACGGTGCAGCGCCAGCCGAAGAATCTGGCGGCGCGGGTTTGCGAGGGCGAAGCGCTGACCGCCCTTGGCCAACGTACCGACGCCGAGGCCAGTTTCGAGCGCGCGCAGCAGATGGCGCCTGATGATCCCGGCGTGCTGATGGGTCTGGGCCGCCTGCGCCTTGCCACCGACGCGCTGGCCGCCGAGGGACTGTTCCAGCACGTCTTGAAGGTCGCGCCGAACAACCCCGAGGCCTGGAACGATATCGGCATCGCCCGCGACCTGCAGGGGCGCCACCAGGAGGCGCAGGAGGCCTATGGGCGGGCGCTCGGCCTGGAGCCCAGTATGCGCGCCGCCGAGGTGAACCTGGCGCTGTCCATGGCGATGTCGGGCCACGCCGATGAGGCCGTGCGCCGTCTGCGCAGCATTGCCGCCGACCCCTCCGCCTCGCCGCGCCTGCGCCAGAACCTCGCCGCGGCGCTGGCCATGGCCGACAAACCGGACGAGGCGGCAAAGCTGCTGCGCGGCGATCTCAGCGCGGAGGAAATCGACCAGGCGATCGCCGGTTACCACGCCCTGTCGGAGGCGCCGGCGAAGTAAAGGCGAGGGCGGCTGCCCTCGACCCGCAAAGGGCCGAGAGGCCCTTTGATCCCATTACTTTCGGGGCTGCGTCAGCAACCTTCAGATGATATCGCCATTCAGTTAAAGGCTGCTGGCGCCGCCAAGAAAAAGTGCGGGTTCCAAGGGCCTCTCGGCCGTTGGTGGGGTCCAGGGGCAAAGTTCCTGGTCTTATCTTCGCGCTTATGGGGCTCTGCCCTGACCGTCGCGAGCGCCAATCGTGTTGCCCGGCGCGGGTCCCCGGACTAGCATTTCTTTTTTGCCCGGAACCGAGAACCCACCCATGAAGCTCATCGCCGAACGCCTGGACCGGATCAGCCCGAGCCAGACCATCGCCATCGCCACCAAGGCACGGGCGCTGCAGGCGGCCGGCCGCGATATCACCAGCCTGTCGGCCGGCGAGCCCGATTTCGACACCCCCCAGTTCGTCAAGGATGGCGCCATCGCCGCCATCCAGGCCGGCCAGACCAAATACACCGACGTCGCCGGCA
>PLTJ01000110.1 GCA_003164455.1 Acetobacteraceae bacterium | reverse complement strand
CCTTGCGCAGGAACGGCTCCAGCACGGCGTCCAGCGTGCCCAGCCGGCGCAGCGTGCCGGCAGCCAGCCGGTGGGCGGCGGCACGGTCGCGCTGATCCAGCACCGGCAGCGCGTCCAGCGCGTCCTCCAGCGGGCGGTGCCGGTCGAGCACGGCGGTGATCAGGTCGAAGGCAGCTTCACGGGTGGGGTCGGACATGACCGCTTCATGCCGCTATCGCGCCCCCGACGCCAGCCGCGACTGGACAAGGCCGGCCAGAGTGCGATGCTCGTCTCGCCGGCAGAGGACACGCCAGCCATGCAGGATGCCCGCCAACCCATCGAATTCATCGCCCCCCCCATCGGGCGGACGGTTGCCCTGGTCACCGGCGGGTCCGGCGGCATCGGGGCGGCGATCTGCCGGCATCTGCTGGCCGCCGGCATCGAGGTGGTGTCGCTGGCGCGTACCGTGCCGGCCTGGCAGCACCCCAGACTGCATGCCGTCACCGTCGACCTGATGGACACCGAGGCGACCGGCAAGGTGGCGGCGGAACTGGCGGCGCGGTTCTCCATCAGCCATGTCATCCACAACGCCGGTGCGCTCCGCCCGGACCTGGTGGAGGACGTCAAACTGCAGGACCTGAGCGCGCTGGTGGCGCTGCACCTGGCCTCGCCGCTGCTGCTGGTGCAGGCGGCGCTGCCCGCCATGAAGACAGCCGGGTTCGGACGGATCGTGTTGCTGTCGTCGCGCGCCGCCCTGGGGTTGCGGACGCGATCCGCCTATGCGGCCACCAAGGCCGGGCTGATCGGCATGGCGCGCTCCTGGGCGCTGGAACTGGCGCCGCATGGCATCACGGTGAACGTGGTGGCGCCGGGGCCGATCGCCGGCACGGCGATGTTTCAGGAAGTCGTGCCGCCCGACAGCGAAAACGAGGCGAAGCTGGTCGCCCGCATTCCGGTGGGGCGGTTGGGCCAGCCGGACGACGTGGCGCACGCGGTGATGTTCTTCGCCGCGCCCGCAAGCGGATTCATCACCGGGCAGACGCTGTTCGTGTGCGGCGGCTCCTCGGTGGGCAGTTTGACGACCTGAACCGGCATGATGGAGCAGGCGATGCAACGCAGCGTGCAGGCGGCGATCTTCGACGTTGACGGGGTGCTGCTGGCCTCGCCGCACGAGCGCGCCTGGCGCGAAGCGCTGGAGGGATTGACCGACCCGGCGCGGTTCACGACGGCATTCTATCAGGCCCGGGTCGCCGGCAAGCCGCGGGCGGACGGGGCGCTGGCCGCGCTCGAGGGGCTGGGCGTGGCGGAACCGGCAGCGCACGCGCAAGCCTACGCGGAACGCAAGCAGCAGATCCTGGAAGGGTTCATCGCGGCGGGCGCATTCACCTCCTTCGCCGACGCGGTGGGCCTGGCGGAAGCGCTGCACGCCAAGGGCCTTAAGCTGGCGGTAGCTTCTTCGTCGAAGAATGCCACGGCGATGATGCGGCAGACGAGTCTGGCGGACGGACGAAACCTCTGTTCCCTGTTCGATGCCGATCTGAGTGGCCGCGCGCTGGCACACGGTAAGCCAGATCCGGAAATCTTCCTGCTCGCCGCCGCGGCGCTGGGGATCGTGCCGGAAAACTGCGTGGTCGTGGAGGACGCGCCGTCCGGTGTCGAAGCGGCGCGGGCGGGCGGCATGCTGGCGCTGGGGATCGCGCGGCTGAACGACACGGCGCTGCTCCAGGCAGCCGGCGCCGATCTGGTGGTGACGGACCTGGCCAGGGTCGACACGGACGCATTGGCAATGGGCGTGCTGCGCCCACGCGACGACGGGAGGAACGGGGCGGACATGCGCGACACGATGCAGCTGACGGACGATCCGGACTGGACGCTGGACGAGCACGGCTATGACATCCTGCGCGAGAGCAGCATCGAGTCGCGCTTCGCCGTGGGCAACGGCTTCCTCGGCGTGCGCGCGTCCCGCGCGGTCAGCCGCGGGCCGAGCTGGTTGACGTGGGCGCCCTGGCTGGTCTGGGCGTCGTGGCCGCGCACCTATGTGGCGGGGCTGTTCGACACCCCCAACACCGACCCGCCGGTGCCCGCGCTGGTGCCGGTGGCGGACTGGCTGCGCGTGCGCATCCGGCTGGACGGCGAAACGCTGCTGCTGCGCCGCGGCCGGACGCTGGAACACCGGCGCACCCTGGATATGCGGCGCGGGCTGCTGCTGGCCGAGTGGCGGCAACGCACGCCGGCTGGCGTGATCGCGCATGTGCGCACCCTGCGGCTGGTCTCGCAGGCCGACCGCGCGCTGGGGCTGCAATTGCTCCACCTCGATCTGGACCGCGACGGGGTGGAGGTAAAGCTGGAAGCCTCGTTCGAGTCGGCGGGGCTGGGCATGATGGCGGTCCGCGTCGAGGACGAACTCGGGGTGTGGCGCACCGCCGATTCGGACCGGGGCGTGGCGATGGCCGGGGCGGCGATGCTGTCGCTCGACGGCCATGCGCGGATCACCGAGTCGGCGGGCCCGTTGCGCTGGGTATGGCACTGGCGCTCGATGGTGGGGCAGGAGGCGAGGCTGGAGCGGATCGTGGCGGTGGCCCGCGCCGACACCGCGGATGATGATCCGGGGCCGGTGGCGGCGGCGACGCTGGGGCGGGCGCGGGCGACGGGCAGCCAGGCCGTGCTGGCCGCCCATGAAGCGGCCTGGGACGGACGCTGGCAAGCCAGCAACGTGGAAATCGAGGGCGACCCGGAACTCGATCGGGCGCTGCGTTTCGCCACCTATCACCTCAACAGCGCCGCCAATCCGGACGATCCGCTGGTTTCCATCGGCGCGCGCGGGCTGACCGGCGATTCCTATCTCGGCCATGTCTTCTGGGACACCGACATCTATCTGATGCCGTTCTACATCTCCACCTGGCCGAAGGCGGCGCGGTCGCTGCTGATGTACCGCTTCCACACGATCGGACGGGCGCGGGCCAAGGCGGCGCGCGGCGGCTGGCGCGGCGCGCTCTACGCCTGGGAGTCGGCGGACACCGGCGAGGAAACCACGCCCGAGCAGGTGATCGGCCCGGCCGGCACGCCGGTGGACGTGCTTTCCGGCAAGGAGGAGCAGCACATCGCCAGCGATGTCGCCTATGCGGTGTGGCAGTACTGGCGCGCCACCGGCGACGACGCCTTCCTGCTCGAGGCGGGCGCGGAAATGATCCTGGAAACCGCGCGGTTCTGGGCCAGCCGGGCGGTTCTGGAGGACGATGGGCGGCGGCATATCCGCGGCGTCATCGGGCCGGACGAGTACCACGAGGGTATCGACGACAACGCCTACACCAACGGCATGGCGCGCTGGAACATCGCCCGCGGCCTGGAACTGGTCGAGATGATGCGCGCCACCTCGCGCGACGGCGCCCGCCGGGGCTGGGCGGAATGCTGGGGCGAGCTGGAGAGCCGGCTCGGGCTGGGCGCGGCGGAACTGGCCCTGTGGGGCGAGGTCGTCGCCACCCTGGTGACCGGGCTGGACCCGGCGACCGGGCTGATCGAGCAGTTCGCCGGATTCTATCAACTGGAGCGGATCAGCCTCGAACGCTACGCCGACCGCAAGGTGCCGATGGACGTGATCCTGGGGCACGAGCGGACGCAGCACACCCAGGTGGTGAAGCAGGCCGACGTGGTGGCTCTGCTGGCCTTGCTGCCGGAGGTTTTCGACGAGGCCACGCAGCGGGCGAATTTCCGCTACTACGAGCCGCTCTGCTCGCACGGCAGTTCGCTCAGCCGCTCCATGCACGCGCTGGTGGCGGCACGGCTCGGGATGACCGATCTGGCGCTGCGCTACCTGCACGAGACGGCGGCGATCGATCTGTCGCCAAACTCGGCGGAGAGCGCCGGCGGGGTACACGTCGCCGCCCTGGGCGGACTGCGGCAGGCCGTGATGCTCGGCTTCGTCGGGTTGTCGCTGGCCGGCGAAACGCTGGCGCTGGCACCGCTGCTGCCGCCGCACTGGAACCGCCTGCGCTGCTGCGTGTACTGGCACGGACGCAGGGTGCGGCTGGACATTTCGCAGGGTGGCCAGGACGTGCAGGCGACGCTGGAGGAGGGCAAGGCGATGACCATGATGGTGCATGGCACGCCGCGCGAGTTGCTGCTGGCGGGGTGAGACTGCGCCATCGCTGCCATGCCGGCGGACGACAGTCCTGAACGGCGTGGGCCATGAGCAGCGCCGGGGAGGTGCCGATCACCGTCGGCGCCATGCAGGGCATCGACCTGGTGAACACGCTGCTGGCGCGACCCGGCGACACCGTCATCGTCGAGGCGTTTTCCTTCGCCGGCACGCTGGGCCGGCTGCGGCTGTGCTTCGCCCTGCCCTCGCACGCCGAGATCCGCGACGGGGCGGCGGCGTTCGCGCGGGTGTGCGCCGAACAGACCGGGATTCCGGCACGCAGCGCCAACGTGGCGACGCGCGGCGGTTAAGGATCAGCCGGAGCGGAGGCGGCGCGGCGGGAGCCACCAGGGGCGGGCGGCGCGAC
>PLTJ01000427.1 GCA_003164455.1 Acetobacteraceae bacterium | reverse complement strand
GTTCTGACGGTCGGCAAGGAACGCCGCTTCGGTAACCGGCGCCGTGCCGGACGTTTGGGTCATCGTATTTCCCCGCGGTGATGGTTGAGCAGACCTTCCGGTTACTTAGGGAGACACGGTGGGCCGTGGCAAGGGGTTGAGCAGGGCCGCATCGGATGGCGGCAAGGCAGCCGGCCCCTCGAGGAAGGCGCGCAGCGCCAGCGGGTAGAGCACGTGCTCCTGGACCAGCACGCGGGCGGCGAGATCCGCCTCGGTATCGCTGGGCAACACGGGCACGGCGGCCTGGGCGAGGATGGGGCCGGCGTCGAGCGCCTCGGTGACGAGGTGAATGGTGCAACCGTGCAGCTTGGAGCCGGCCGCCAGCGCGCGGGCATGGGTGTCCAGCCCCGGAAAAGCGGGCAGCAGGCTGGGGTGGATGTTGAGCAACCGGCCGGGATAATGACCGACGAAGCGCGGGGTCAGCAGGCGCATGTAGCCGGCGAGACAGACAATCTCCACGCCCGCGGCATCGAGCCGGGCAATCAAACGATCCTCGTGGGCGGCGCGGTCGGTGCGGAACGGGCGGTGGTCGATCGCCTCGGCGGCGATGCCGGCGGTCCGGGCGGCGTCGAGGCCCGGAGCGTCGGGCCGGTTCGACAGCACCACCGCGATACTGGCCGGATAAGCCGGGTCGGCGGCGGCACGCAGCAGCGCCACCATGTTGGAGCCGCGTCCGCTGATGAGAATGCCGACGCGGCGCTTCATGTCGGCCAACCGGCGGGAAGGTTGATACGGATTTCCGGCTCAGCGTCAGGGGCGGCGGCCTCGATGGTGCCGATGGTGAATACGGTCTCACCCTCGGCTTCGAGCACGGCGCGGGCCGCCGCGGGGTCTGCCGTGACCACCGCCATGCCGATACCGCAGTTGAACACGCGTAGCATTTCTTCGGCGGCGACGTCGCCGGTTTGGGCGAGCCAGGCGAAGACCGGCGGCAGCTTCCAGGCGCCGGCGTCGAGCGCGGCGTTGGTGCCGGTGGGCAGCACTCGGGGCAGGTTGCCGGGCAAGCCGCCCCCGGTAATGTGGGCGGCCGCCTTCATCAGGCCAGCGCGGTGCAGGGCGAGCAGCGACCGGACGTAGATGCGCGTGGGGGCGAGCAGGGCATCGCCGAGCGTGCCGCCGCCGGCGAACGGGGCGGGCGTCGCCCAGTCGGCAGTGGTGCCGTCGACGATACGACGGACGAGCGAGAAACCGTTGGAGTGCACACCGTTGCTGGCTAGGCCGAGCACCGTATCGCCGGACGTGACGCCCTTAGGAAGCAGCGCGTCGCGTTCGGCCGCCCCCACGGCGAAGCCGGCGAGGTCGTAGTCACCACCGGCGTACATGCCTGGCATCTCGGCGGTTTCGCCGCCGACCAGCGCACAACCGGCCAGGCGGCAGCCCGCGGCGATGCCGCCGATGACACGCGCCGCCTGCTCGACCGAGAGGCGGCCGGTGGCAAAATAGTCGAGGAAGAACAGCGGCTCGGCGCCCTGCACCACGAGATCGTTCACGCACATGGCGACCAGGTCGATGCCCACGCTGTCGTGGCGGCCGGTGTCGATGGCGATGCGCAGCTTGGTGCCGACTCCGTCGGTAGAGGAAACCAGCACGGGGTCGCGGAATCCGGCCGCCCGGGGGTCGAACAGCGCGCCGAAGCCGCCGATGCCCCCGAGCACGCCGGAGCGGGTGGTTGCGCGGGCGAGCGGCTTGATGCGTTCAACCAGGGCATCGCCCGCTTCGATGTCCACGCCGGCCGTGCGATAGGTCATGCTAGGCATGCTAGGTCTCGGTATGATACGGCCATGACCGTTCTGATCATGGCGGGGTGCGGGAGGGTGTCGCGCGCGGTGGGCGCAAACAACCATAGCGACCGGCAGGGTGCAACATACACTGGCGGGGGGCAGAACGATGCCTGACGGCGGGCCGATGCGGCAACCCGTGGGGAATGCGGTGATCAACCTGCCCAACGTCATCACCTTCGCCCGGCTCTGCGCCGTGCCGGCGGCGGTTTGGCTGGTGCTGCACGATGATTTCGTGGCGGCGTTCTGGCTGTTTCTGGCGGCCGGCGCATCGGACGCTCTGGATGGATGGCTGGCACGGCGCAACGGGCCGACCATGGTGGGCACCGTACTGGACCCGGTGGCGGACAAGATGCTGCTGGTATCGATGTACGTCACCCTGGCGACGGAACATGAGCTGTCGGACTGGCTGGCGATTCTGGTGGTGTTCCGCGACGTGGTGATCGTGGGCGGCGTGCTGGTGCTCGGCGTCACGGGGCAGAAGGTGGTGATCCGGCCGCTGCTGGTCTCCAAGCTGAATACCGTGTTGCAGATCGGGTTGGTGGCGTTGACCCTGGCGATGGCGGCCACCGGATGGCGCTGGCCGCTGATGACGCAGGCGCTGGCCTGGGTGGTGGCGGCGAGCACGTTGGCCTCAGGGGCCGCTTATGTGTGGATAGGGGCGCGGACGCGATGAGTCTGCCGGTCGCCGCTCCCTCGGGGGGGTTCGAACCGACGCCGCGGCAGGAGATGGGGCCCTGAGCGGCCCTGCCCTGGGACCGCGCCAGCTGGCGCTGCCGTTCCCGCACGCGACGCATTACCGGGCGGAGGCGTTTCTGGCGGCTGCGTCGAACGCCGAGGCGTTGGAATGGCTGTGCAACACCGCGTCCTGGCCGATGGGGCGGCTGGCGTTATGGGGACCGGAGGGATGTGGCAAGACCCATCTGCTGCATTCCTGGGCGGAGCGGCAGGGAGCGGTGTTGCTGGCCGGCCCGTTGCTGGTGGCGGAGCCGCCCGGGGGGCCCGTCGCAGTGGACGACGCCGACGCGGCGCCGGAGCGGCCTTTGCTGCATCTGCTGAATGCTGCCGGTGAGGCGGGGCTACCGGTACTGCTGGCCGGGCGGCCAGCACCGGCACGGTGGAACCCTGCGCTGCCCGACCTGGCCAGCCGGCTACGTGCCATCACGGCGGTACGCATCGGCCCGGCAGAGGACGGTCTGTTGCGCAGCCTGCTGGCACGACTGCTGACGGAGCGGCAACTGGCCGTGGCCGAGCCGTTGCAGGATTGGCTGCTGTTACACCTGCCGCGCTCGCAGGGGGCTATACGGGAGGCGGTGGCACGGCTGGACCATGCCGCCCTGGCGGCCGGTGGGCGCGTCACCCGGCCATTGGCCCAGGCGGTGGCGGTGGGACTCGACCGGGAGCTGTCGTCTCGATTGCCGGAGGATGACCTTTTCGCTGATGCTGGTACTGTGACTTCCGCTGAGGTGGGCACACTGCTGTAGGGTTACCCGATGAACCAACTCAGTTCCATGCATGTTCAGAAGGCCGGGGCGGCAGAGGCAGCGCCCGCGGCGCTGCAAGCGGTGACCAAAGGGGTTGCTGATCCGGACCGGTTCATCAACCGCGAACTGTCCTGGCTCGACTTCAACCAGCGCGTTCTTGAGGAGGCGGAGAACCCGCGTCACCCAGTGCTGGAGCGGCTACGCTTCGTGTCGATCAGCGCCGCCAACCTTGATGAGTTCTGGTCGGTACGCGTGGCCGGGCTGGTCGGCCAGGCCAAGGCAGGGGTAACCGCGCGCTCGCCCGACGGGCGCACGCCGGCGCAGCAGTTGCAGGAGGTGGAAGCGCGGGCAGAGCGACTGATGGCCGAACAGTACCGCGTGTGGGTGCATCTCCGCGGGCTGCTGGCTGGGGACGGGATCGAGGTCTGCGAGCCGGCGACACTGAGGGACGTGGACCGCCAGTGGCTCGAAGCCTGGTTCATGGAACGGATTTTCCCGGTGCTGACCCCACTTGCCGTCGATCCGGCGCATCCGTTCCCGTTCATTCCCAACATGGGCTTGGTGATGGTATTGGCCCTGGAGCGGGCGGAGGACGCACACCCGATGCGCGCGCTGATCCCGCTGCCAAGTCAGATCGCGCGCTTTGTCCGCCTGCCCGCGAGCGGCGGCCCGATCCGCTTCGTCATGTTGGAGCACGTGGTGGTGCTGTTCCTGCACCGCCTGTTCCCCGGATTCCGGCTGCAGGGCCACGGGATGTTCCGGCTGATCCGCGACACCGACGTGGAGTACGAAGAGGAGGCAGAGGACCTTGTGCGGTCCTACGAGACGGCATTGAAGCGGCGGCGGCGCGGGGTGGCGATCCACCTGTCGGTCGAGGCGGCGATGCCAGCCCATCTGCGCGAACTGGTGATCGATGAGCTGGAAGCGTCGAGCCAGGACGTGTTCGTGCACGACGGCATTCTCGGGCTCTCGGACCTTAAGCAGCTGATCGTGGATGATCGGCCGGATTTGCTGTTCGCACCCTACACGCCGCGCTTCCCCGAGCGCATCCGCGATTTCGGTGGTGACTGCTTCGCGGCGATCCGGGCCAAGGACATCATCGTCCACCACCCGTTTGAGAGCTTCGACGTGGTGGTGCAGTTCCTGCGGCAGGCGGCCCGGGACCCGGGCGTGGTGGCGGTGAAGCAGACGCTGTACCGCACCAGCCACGACAGCCCGATCGTCAAGGCGCTGATCGAGGCAGCCGAGGCCGGCAANNATGGAAGCGGCCGGGGTGCAGGTGGTGTACGGGTTCACCCAGCTGAAGACGCACGCCAAGCTGAGCCTGGTGGTGCGGCGCGAGGGGGGAACCATGCGGTCCTACGCGCATTTCGGCACCGGCAACTACCATCCGATCACCGCGCGCATCTACACCGACCTGTCGTTCTTCACTTGCGACCCCGACCTCACGCGGGATGCGGCGCGGCTGTTCAACTACATGACCGGTTATGCGCGGCCGGAGCGCATGGATGCCCTGTCGTTCAGTCCGCTGACCATCCGGTCCGCGCTGGAGGCGCTGATCGACCGCGAGATCGCCTTTGCCCGCGAGCGGCGGCCGGCGACGATCTGGCTGAAGCTGAACAGCTTGGTGGACGATCGGCTGATCGACCGCCTGTACGATGCATCGCGGGCGGGAGTGAAGGTACTGGCGGTCGTGCGTGGCATCTGCTGCCTGCGGCCGGGGGTCGCGGGGATGTCGGAGAATATCCGGGTGAAATCGATCGTCGGTCGGTTCCTGGAGCACAGCCGGATCTGCGTGTTCGGGAACGGCCACAAGCTGCCGAGCAGGCATGCCCGCGTGTATATCAGCTCGGCGGACTGGATGACCCGTAACATGGAGTGGCGGGTCGAGACGCTGGTTCCGATCCATAATCACACGGTGCACCGGCAGGTGCTGGACCAGATCATGGTGGTGAACCTGCGTGACACCGAGCAGTCCTGGGAGTTGGGTGCCGATGGCGTATGGCGCCGCGTGGGGCCGGTGCCGGCGCGTAAGCGGGCCTCGGCACATGAATATTTCATGACCAATCCGTCATTGTCCGGCCGCGGTTCGGCACTACACGGACCGGCTGCGCTGGGTCCTGTAGGGGCGGTGCGGCGGTATGATCGCATGCTCGAAGACTGAAAGGGGTTGACGCGGACGCGCGAGCCCGCCACGCGTTCCGTCCAACATGCCATATACGCCTCCTGCCGACCTTCCGCGCTGTGCCGTGGTCGATCTTGGATCGAACTCCGTGCGCCTCGTGGTGTTCGAGGGTCGGGGGCGCAATCCGGTGCCGATCTTCAACGAAAAAGCGGTACTGCGGCTTGGTCGCGGGATGGATTCCTCCGGGCGACTGAACGATGACGGGGTGGCGCAGGCTCTGACGGTGATGAACCGCTATGCCGCCATCGCGCATGCCATGGGTGCGGACCCCTTCGAGGTGCTGGCGACCGCGGCGGTGCGTGACGCCGACAATGGACCGGCCTTCGTGGCGACTCTCCAGGAACGGATGCCGGGGGTGCCGATCCATATTCTGGCCGGCGAGGAGGAAGCGGCACTGGCCGCCGAGGGGCTGCTTTGCGGCTTTCCGGCAGCTGACGGCATCCTGGCCGATATCGGTGGTGGCTCACTGGAACTGGTGCGGCTGGAGCGTGGGCGGCGCGGGTTGGCGAAGACGTTCCGCCTGGGCGTGATCCGACTGGCCGAACGGTCGGGTGGCAACCTCACGCAGGCGCGGGCAATTGTGCAAACCGACCTGGCGCGGGAGTCCTGGGTGCAGGAGGGGGCGGGGGGCGACCTGTATCTGGTGGGAGGCGCGTTGCGGGCACTGGCGCGCATCCACATTGCCCGGACCAACTATCCA
>PLTJ01000377.1:183-4521 GCA_003164455.1 Acetobacteraceae bacterium | reverse complement strand
CCGCCGCCGCCGCGCCCGCCAGCGCGCCGAGTCCCGCCGGCGGGCAAGGCTTCATCGGCCTGCCCATCGTGCCGCTCGCCGCCACGCCCGGCGGCGCCGTTATCGCCACGCTTTATGTCTCGGCCCCCGTCGTCACGGCCGGCCCGGAGCCCGGCGGCATCCGGATCACGGCGAAGCTGTGGATGAAAGGCGACAGCGCCGCCGCCGGGCCACTGTTTGCCGCGCCCAACGGGATCGAGCTTGGCCGCCTCGACGACCCCGCCGCGGCGCAGGCCAAGGCCGGCACACCGGCGGACGGGTGGATTCCCGTCGCGATCGAGGGCATTGTCGCCGCCGATGCCGTCGTCACGGATATCGAGCCGGTCTGGCAGGCCGTCGAGATGAACTACGAGTTCACCTGCGGCGCATGCCACGACCTGCACGACCCGCACGACCACACTGCGGCCCAGTGGGCCAGCGAAATGCCGACCATGGCCAAGAACGCCAATCTCCAGCCCGCCGACGCCATGCCCATCCTGAAATGGCTGCAAACCCAGTCGCTCAAACCCAAGGCCGGCAATTGACCGGCAGGAAACGATCATGACCGACAGCCTCTCCGACGCCAGCGATCGCATGAGCGTCTCGCGCCGCCGTCTGCTCGCCGGCACCGCGGCCGCCACGGCGCTGCCGCTGATGGGCGCCGCGCCGAACTCGAACGATCTCATCCTGCCGCCCGCCGGGAGCGAACAGATCCTGACCACCGCCGACAGCGAGGGACTGCTCAACGTCCACCTGCGCGACGGACAGGTGATCGGCGTCGCCAGCCTGGACGCGCCGGCCAACGCGGCCTCGCCGATGGGGCTCGCCTGGTACCAGCGCGCCATCGCCTCGGACCGCATCCTCTATCCGATGATCCGCGTTGACTGGAAGCCGGGCGGCAGCGGCGGCGACCGCGGCACCCGCGGCGTGCCCAAATACCGCCGCGCCAGTTGGGACGAAGCGCTCGGCCTGGTCGCCGACGAACTGAAGCGCGTGAAGACCAGTTACGGCAACGAAGCGATCATGGGCGCCGTCACCGGCGGCTGGCAGACCGCCGGCCAGTTGCACGCCAAGCTGGCGCAGGCCGGCCGTTTCCTCGGCCTGTACGGCGGCTACACCACCATGATCGGCAACAAGAGCTATGCCTGCTGGCAATGGGCCGCGCCGTACTCCTGGGGCGTTCAGTATCCCGACGATTCGATGGCCGACACGGCGGCCAACACCAACGGGCTGATCTTCTGGGCCTCCGATCCGATGGATTGCCTGAAGGTGCGCGGTCCGTCCTGGGCGCGCACCCGCGACTGGCTGGAGCAGCTCAAGGCGCGCCAGATCAAAATGATCAGCATCGACCCACTGCTGACCGAAACCGGCCGCATGTGCGATGAGTGGATCGCCATCCGTCCGGGCAGCGACGTCGCCCTGATGGCGGCGATGGCGTACTATCTCATTTCCGAAAAGAAGACCGACACCGCCTTCCTCGACACCTACACCGTCGGCTACGAACCGTTCCGCCAGTACATCATGGGCGAGACCGACGGGGTGAAGAAAACCTCTGAGTGGGCTTCCAAACTTACCGATCTCAGCGTCGAGCGCATCACCGCGCTGGCGAAGTTCTACGCCGAGACGCCGAAGGTGAAGATCACCAGTTCGCGCGGCATCCAGCGCTGCGACCATGGCGAGCAGAACGTCCGCATGCTGATCACGCTCGCCCTGCTGAAGGGCGAGATGGGCCTGCCCGGCGGCGGCCTCACCTTCGAGATTCCCGGCTACGCCGGTCAGGGCGATGCCCGCCTCAAGGGTCGCGGACCGGCCAGTTTCCCGGGCGTGCCCAACCCGGTCAGCCAGGCCATCATCGAACAGCATTCCGCCGAGACGCTGATGGGCGCGCCGATCACGGTGAATCACAACGGCAAGGCCTACCCCTATCCGCAGCCCGGCAAGTCGGAATGCAAGCTGGCCTACTGGGTCGGTGGCGCCAACCTGAACCAGCACGACGACATCAACCTGAATCTGCGGGCCTACGCCAAATTCGAGACCATCATCGTGCAGGACAGTTGGTGGACGCCGGCCACCAGGATCGCCGACATCGTGCTGCCCGTGGCCTGCCTGTTCGAGCGCAACGACATCACCCAGTTCTGGCGCTACGTGGTCTATCAGCACAAGATCATGGAGCCGGTCGGCGAGGCCCGCACCGACTTCGATATCTTCAAGGATCTGTCGAAGCGCCTCGGCATCTATGACCACTTCGCCATGGGCATGGACAGCGAGGACGCCTGGCTGCGCCGGCTGTATGCGATGGGCGCGCCGCCGATGGACTACGACGCGTTCAAGAGCGCCGGCTTCTACAAGCTGCCGGTGGACGAAGCCCCGTATGTCGCCTTCGCCGACTTCCGCCGCGACCCGAAGGCCAGCCCGCTGACCACGCCGTCCGGAAAGTTCGAGATCCATTCTGAGACGATCGCGAGCTACAAGTATGCGGACTGCCCGGGCACGCCGCAGTTCATCGAGCCGTTCGAGTGGCTCGGCAGCGCCAAAACCACGCAGTATCCGCTGCACATCATCAACAAGCATCCGATCTGGCGGCGGCATTCCTCCTACGACGATGTCGAATCGCTGCACCAGTTCAGCAAAGTGAGCGGCTTCGAGCCGATCACCATGAATCCCAAAGACGCCGCCGACCGCGGACTCGTCGATGGCGACGTGGTGCGCGTCTTCAACGACCGCGGCTCGGTGCTGTGCGGGGTGGCGACCACTACGGAGATCCGCCCGCGCGTGGTGATGATCCATGAGGGTTCGTGGTACCGCCCGGTCGAGGACGGCCACATCGGCAGCATCGACCGCGGCGGCTGCGCCAACTCGCTGACCGCGCAACGCGGGACCTCGCAACTCGCGCAGGGGCCGGTCTGCCACGACAGCCTGGTGCAGATCGAGAAATATACCGGTACTGCCAAGCCGAACGACTGGGCGCCGATCACCCCGGTAGCGTAACGAAAAAGGCCAGGGGTCCCTCCCCTGGCCTTTCTTCCGCCGGCGCCTGGGGTTACATGGTCGCGTGCGCTCGCTCCGGTCCCGGCTGGCCCTGCTCTGGGTGTTGTCCTTCGCCGCCTCGCTGGCGGTGGGGCTGCTGTTGGTGTCGTTGTATCACCAGTCCGCCGCGGCCCAGGCCGGGCGGGCCGAGGCGGTGGCCGCGCGCACCTGCGAGTCGGTGGCCGAGCGTTGGAGTTTCTATGCCGCCGGCTGGGCTGGCCCCGCTCCGCCCGCCGGCGATGTCGCGTTCAGCCACGACCTGGAAGGCTTGCTGGCGATCGCCCTGCCGCCCGGCCCGCCCATGCGGGCCGGCATCTGGCGTGCCGGGGAAGGCGTGCTGGCAGCCGTCGGCGGCCCCTCGACCGAGCTGGAACCGGCGATTGCCGACGCGGCGGCCGATGCGCTTGCCGACGACCGCACGGCGACGGCACGCACCGAGTCCGCGCTGGGTCCGGTCGGCCTGGCGGCCTGTCCGTTGACCGGCCCGGTGACGGGGCTGGCCGCCTACGCGGCGGTTCCCCTGTTTGGCGTCCCCGGCCTCGGTGCCTTGCAAGCCGCGCTGGCCGTGCTGCTCGCCCTGATGCTGGCGATGACCGCCCTGCTGACCTGGTTGCAGCTTTCCTGGGCCCGCCACGTCCGCGGCATCGAGATGGCGCTGGCCCGCCACGAGGCCGGCCAGTTGCCGCGCCTCGCCGCCACCGGCGAGCGCGAACTCGACCGCATCGTCGCCGCGCTGAACACCGCAGGGGCGCGTCTCGCCGAGGCGCGCGAGCGTTCCGAGGCCCTGGCGGCGCGCGTCGCCCTGTCGGAGCGGCTGGCCGCCCTGGGCCGCGTCGCCGCCGGCGTGGCGCACGAAATCCGCAACCCGGTCGCGGCCATGCGGCTGCGCGCCGAAAACGCGCTGGCCGGCGACGATGCCCGCCGCCGCACCGCCCTGGAGGCCATCCTGGCGCAGATCGCCCGGCTCGACCGCCTGATCGGCGAGTTGCTCGCCATGACCCAGCGGCCCGCGCCGAAACCCGAGGCGCTCGATTTCGCGGTCTTCCTGCGGACCTGCGCCGCCGACCATCCGGGGGTGAGCGTGCAGGCGCCCCCGAACACACCGGTTCGGCTCGACCCCGCGCTCACCCGCCGGGCGCTTGATTCGCTGCTGACCAACGCGCGCCAGTACGGCGCGCCGGTGGTGCTGCGCGGCACGGTGGCGGGGCCGAGCCTCAGCATCGACGTGCAGGACAGCGGCCCGGGCGTGGACCCGACGCTGCGGGAGTCGCTGTTCGAGCCGTTCGTCACCGG
>PLTJ01000377.1:0-149 GCA_003164455.1 Acetobacteraceae bacterium | reverse complement strand
CGAGACCATCGGCGACCTCGGCCACACCCCGGTGCAGGCCGCCGACGGCGAGGCCGCCCTGGCGCGGCTGGCGCGCGGGGGCATCGACGCGGTGCTGCTCGACCTGCGCATGCCGGGTATCGATGGCATCGAGGTGCTGCGCCGCCTGC
>PLTJ01000398.1:3420-5966 GCA_003164455.1 Acetobacteraceae bacterium | reverse complement strand
TGGTGGGGCACAAGTTCGGCGAGTTTTCGCCGACGCGCACCTTCCACGGCCACTCGGCCGACAAGAAGGCGAGGCGAGCCTGAGATGAGCAAGCCGAAGCAGGCCAGGCGGATTGGCGAAACCGAGGCGCAGGCGATCCTGAGCAATGTCCGGGTCAGCCCGCGCAAGCTGAATCTGGTGGCGGGGCTGATCCGCAACCGCTCGGCGGCCGAGGCCGTGGCCACGCTGACGTTCAGCAAGCGCCGTATCGCTCAGCAGGTGAAGAAGGTGCTCGAGAGCGCGATCGCCAACGCCGAGAACAACCACCAGCTCGACGTCGACCGCTTGGTGGTGTCGCGCGCCGAGGTCGGGCGTTCGATCGTGATGAAGCGCTTTCATGCCCGTGGGCGTGGACGTGCCTCGCGCATCGAGAAGTGGTTCAGCCATCTGAAGATCGTCGTGGCCGAGCGGGCGCAAGAACCGGCAGCCCCGGCCGAGCAGGGAGCCGCCTGATGGGTCACAAGGTCAATCCAATTGGGCTTCGGCTGGGCATCAACCGCACCTGGGACTCACGGTGGTTTGCGGGCCGCGACTATGCCAAGCTGCTGCATGATGATTTGAAGTTGCGTAGCCATTTGCGGCAGAAGCTGTCGGGGGCGGGCGTCAGTCGGGTCGTGATCGAGCGGCCGGCGAAAAAGCCGCGCGTGACGATCTATGCGGCGCGACCGGGCGTCGTGATCGGCAAGAAGGGCCAGGACATCGAGAACCTGCGCAAGGATCTCGCCCGTATGGCCAAGGCGGACGTGGCTCTGAACATTGTCGAGATCCGCAAGCCCGAGATCGATGCGCAATTGGTGGCCGAAAATATCGCCCAGCAGCTGGAACGTCGCGTGGCGTTCCGCCGGGCGATGAAGCGGGCGGTGCAGTCGGCCATGCGGCTGGGCGCGCAAGGTATACGCATTAACTGCGGCGGCCGGCTCGGCGGCGCCGAGATCGCGCGGGTGGAGTGGTACCGTGAGGGCAGGGTGCCGCTGCATACGCTGCGCGCGGACATCGACTATGGTGTGGCTACCGCCAAGACGACCTACGGCACCTGCGGCGTGAAGGTCTGGGTCTTCAAAGGCGAGATCCTGGCGCACGACCCGCTGGCGCAGGATCGCCGCGCGGCCGAGCAGGCGCCGCAGCGGTAAGGACGCAGGACAATGCTGCAACCCAAGCGTACCAACTACCGCAAGGCTCACAAAGGCCGTATCAAGGGCAATGCCAAGGGCAACGTCTCGCTGACGTTCGGTTCGTACGGCCTGAAGGCGATGGAGCCTGAGCGACTCACCGCGCGTCAGATCGAGGCGGCTCGCCGCGCGATCACCCGTGCCATGAAGCGCGCCGGACGCGTCTGGATCCGTATCTTCCCGGACGTGCCGGTCAGCCGCAAGCCGGCTGAAGTGCGGATGGGCTCCGGCAAAGGGGCGCCGGAATTCTGGGTGGTTCGGGTGAAACCGGGCCGGATTATGTTCGAGATCGACGGCGTGGCACAGGATCTGGCGCGCGAGGCGCTTGAGTTGGGCGCCGCCAAGCTGCCGATCCGGACCAAGTTCGTCACCCGTATTGGGGACGCGTGAGGCCATGGCGAAGCAAAGCAAACCCGCGGACATCCGGGCCAAGACGGCGGACGAGTTGTCCACGCTGCTGCTGGACCTGCGGAAGGAGCAGTTCAACCTGCGCTTTCAGCGGGCTACCGGCCAGCTGGAGGGCGTTGGCCGTGTACTTACAGTGCGCCGCGACATTGCGCGGGTGAAGACCATCATGGCGGAGCACAAGCGCTCCGCCGCCAAGTCCTGAGGAGCGGTCGATGCCGAGGCGCGTCCTGACCGGGCGAGTGACCAGCGACAAGATGGACAAGACCGTTACGGTCCTTGTCGATCGTCGTGTGATGCACCCGCTCTACAAGAAATTCATCCGTCGGTCGAAGAACTACGCCGCGCACGACGCGGAGAACACGTGCAAAATCGGCGACGTGGTTCGTATCGAGGAGTGCCGGCCGATCAGCAAGCGAAAGACCTGGCTGGTGGTCGAGCGCAACGGCCAGCCCTTGGCCCCCGCCACGGCTGACGCGCCCGTGGCGCAGGCGACGCCGGGCGAAGCGCCCGCCGCGCTGGCCTGAGGAGGCATAAATGATCTCGGTCGAGACCAACCTGGACGTNNGCACCAGGCGGTGATCGTGCGCACGTCTTTCCCAGTGCGCCGGCCGGACGGCAGCGCGATCCGCTTCGACAGCAACGCCGCAGTGTTGATCAACAAGCAGCTGGAGCCGATCGGCACCCGCATCTTTGGGCCGGTGGTGCGCGAACTGCGTGCGAAGAAGTTCATGAAGATCATTTCGCTTGCCCCGGAGGTGCTGTGATGGCTGCGCGCATCCGCAAGGGCGACACGGTCGTGGTCATCAGCGGCGCCTCCAAGGGGCGTCGTGGCGAAGTGCTGCAGGTGATGCCGAAGCTGAATCGGGCGGTGGTGCAGGGTGTGGCCATGGCGAAGCGGCACACCAAGCCGCGCGGCATGGGCCAGCCCGG
>PLTJ01000398.1:0-3405 GCA_003164455.1 Acetobacteraceae bacterium | reverse complement strand
CCAAGGGCGGTCAGAAGGGCAAGACGCCAGCCAAGGGTTCGTCCTCCAAGGGGGGCGCGAAGGGTAAGCCAGCGCAAGCTGCCGCGAAGAAGGTCGAAACCGCTGGTGGGGCAGCGTCGCTGCAGCAGGTCACCATCACCCAGGGTGACGTGTCGGCTGGCGCGGGCGATATGCCGCGCATGCAGCGTCGTTATGTGGATGAGATCCGCGCGGCGCTTGTTGAGGAGTTCGGCTACAAGAATCCGATGCAGGTGCCGAAGCTGGAGAAGATCGTCATCAACATGGGTGTCGGCGAAGCGTCTGGTGACCAGAAGAAGCTGGACGCGGCGGTCGTTGAGCTCTCGCTGATCTCCGGCCAGAAGCCGGTGAAGACGATCGCGAAGAAAGCGATTGCCGGCTTCAAGATCCGCGCGGGTCTGCCGATCGGCTGCAAGGTGACGCTACGCAAGGCGCGAATGTATGAGTTTCTCGATCGGCTCGTCACCATCGCGCTGCCGCGTGTGCGCGATTTTCGTGGCATCGCCGGCAAGGGGTTCGACGGTCGCGGCAACTTTGCCATGGGGATGAAAGAGCAGATCGTCTTCCCCGAGATCGTCTACGACAAGGTCGATGCGATTCGCGGCATGGACATCCAGTTTGTGACCAGCGCGCGCACCGATGCCGAGGCGAAGGCGCTGCTGAAGAAGTTCGACATTCCGTTCCAGAATTGAATGATTGGGATCGGAATGCACGTGATGCGTGATTGGAAAACCGCCGGCGTACAGCCGGCAGGTTCCGGAGGGTAGGCGAGATGGCGAAGAAATCCGCGGTCAATCGCAATGGGATGCGCGAGCGGCTGGCGGCGCGCGAGAAGGGTAAGCGCGCCGATCTGAAGACGATCGTGATGGACCGTTCCCGTCCGGTCGAGGACCGCTTCGAGGCGACCATGAAGTTGGCGCAGTTGCCGCGTAATGGCGCGGCGGTGCGGGTACGGCTGCGCTGTACTCTCACCGGCCGTTCGCGAGGCAACTACCGCAAGTTCAAGCTCTGCCGGAACATGCTGCGCGAGCTGGCCAACCAGGGTCAGATTCCCGGCATGGTCAAGGCGAGCTGGTAGGGGGCTGGGCAGATGTCTTTATCCGATCCCCTGGGCGATATGCTCACCCGTATCCGCAACGCGCAGCGTTCGCGCCATGCCATGTGTGTGGCTCCGAATTCGCGGCTGCGCCAGAACGTGCTCGAGGCGTTGAAGCGGGAAGGTTTCATCCGCGGTTTCGCCACCGAGGAGCTGCGGCACGGCGTGTCGCAGATCCGCATCGAGTTGAAATACAACGAGGGCGAACCGGTCATCAAGGAGATCAGCCGGGTCTCCAAGCCAGGCCGGCGCGTCTACTCGAAGATCAAGGAGCTGCCCCGGGTCTATGCCGGTCTGGGCATCTCGATTCTGTCCACCCCACGCGGGGTGCTGAGCGATGCGGAGGCTCGCGCTGCCAATGTTGGCGGCGAGGTCCTCTGCCGCGTGTTCTGAGGAGCGCAGCATGTCACGTGTTGGAAAATATCCGGTCGGGATTCCGGCGGGCGTGCAGGTCGCGCTCGCTGGCCGGACGATCACTGCCAAGGGTAAGCTTGGCGAGTTGTCGCTGGAGTTGACCGATTTGGTCGATGCGACTGTCGATGGTGGCCACGTATCGGTGACGCCGCGCAGCAACGAAACGCCTGCGCGGATGATGTGGGGTACCACGAGGGCGCTGGTCGCCAGCATGGTGCACGGGGTCAGCACGGGCTACGCCAAGACGATGGAGATCACCGGCACCGGCTACCGTGCCGCGGTGCAGGGCAGCAACCTGGTGATGAATCTCGGCTTCTCCCACGATGTGGTCTACGCGATTCCGCAGGGGATCAAGGTGACCTGCGAGAAGCCGACCTCGATCAAAGTCGAGGGTGTCGACAAGCGGTTGGTAGGTCAGGTTTGCGCCGAGATCCGTACCTGGCGGCCGCCCGAGCCCTACAAAGGCAAGGGCGTGAAGTTCGTGGGCGAGCAGATCCGGCGCAAGGAAGGCAAGAAGAAGTAACATGAGCGCGAACCAGGACATGCAGGCGCGCCGGCGGCAGCGTCTTCGCTTCCAGCTTCGCCGCAAGGCGGGCGGGCGGCCGCGGCTATCAGTGTTCCGCTCGGGCAAGAACATCTACGCCCAGGTGATCGACGACGTTCAGGGTCGTACCCTGGCGGCGGCCTCCACACTCGACGGCACCCTGCGCGAGCACATCAAAACCGGCGCCGACAAGTCGGCGGCGGCGGCAGTGGGCAAGCTGGTGGCCGAGCGTGCCGTGGCGGTGGGCGTCACCGAAGTGGTGTTCGACCGCGGCTCTTATCTCTACCACGGTCGCGTGAAAGCGCTGGCCGACGCCGCCCGCGAGGGCGGGTTGTCCTTCTGAGGGGAATGACCGATGGCACGTGAACCGAGGGAAGGCGGCGGGCGCGGGCGTGACCGCGACCGCGACCGCGACCGCGACGGCGGCGATGAGCTGATCGACAAGCTGGTCACCATCAACCGGGTCGCCAAGGTGGTGAAGGGCGGCCGGCGCTTCGCCTTTGCCGCTCTGGTGGTGGTAGGCGACCAGAAGGGCCGCGTGGGTTACGGTGCGGGCAAGGCGCGCGAGGTGCCGGAGGCGATTCGCAAGGCCACCGACCGCGCCAAGCGCAGCATGATCCGTGTGCCGATGAAGGAAGGGCGTACACTGCATCACGACGTGCACGGACGGTATGGTGCGGGCTCGGTGGTGCTGCGTTCGGCTACCGCTGGCACTGGCATCATCGCCGGTGGGCCGATGCGCGCGGTGTTCGAGACGCTGGGCATCGGCGACGTGGTGGCCAAGTCCTTGGGCAGCCGCAACCCGCACAACATGGTCAAGGCCACTTTTGCCGCGCTGACCCAGTGCGCCAGCCCGCGCAGCGTGGCCAGTCGTCGTGGCAAGAAGGTTTCTGATCTTCTTGGCCGGCGAGACCAACATGGACCGGCGGCTCAGACCGAGGAGGCCCCCGCCAATGCTTGACGGGAGGAAGGTGCGGGTCACCCAGATCGCGTCGGTGGCCGGCCGCAAGCCGGGCCAGAAGGAGACGCTGATCGGTCTCGGCCTGAACAAGATCCGCCGCACGCGCGAACTGGAGGATACACCTTCGGTGCGCGGCATGATCCGCAAGGTGGCCCACCTGGTGAAGGTGGAGGAACTGTCCTGACGCGCGCGCTGCGCCAGGACGGAAGGGAAGTGCGATGAAGCTCAACGAATTGCGCGACAATTCCGGTGCGCGCCTGCGGTCCAAGCGGCTTGGTCGCGGTATCGGCTCAGGCAAGGGCAAGACCTCGGGCAAGGGCGTGAAGGGTCAGAAGGCGCGCGAAGGCGTGGCGCTGAATGGCTTCGAGGGCG
>PLTJ01000401.1 GCA_003164455.1 Acetobacteraceae bacterium | reverse complement strand
GCGGCTCGTCGAACAGGAACACCTTGGGGTTGCGCACGATGGCGCGGCCCATCGCCACGCGCTGGCGCTGGCCGCCGGACAGGGCCTTGGGCTTGCGGTCCAACAGGACATAGATATCAAGCATGCGGGCGGCCTCATCGACCCGGCGCTTGATCTCCTCCTTGGGGAACTTCCGCAGCTTCAGCCCGAAGGCCATGTTGTCGAAGACCGACATGTGCGGATAGAGCGCGTAGTTCNNCTGGAACACCATGGCGATGTCGCGGTCGCGCGGTGGCACGTCGTTGACGACGTCGCCCCCGATCCAGATCTCGCCCGAGGTGATCTCCTCCAGCCCTGCAACCATGCGTAGCATGGTGGACTTGCCGCACCCTGAAGGACCGACCAGCACGACGAATTCCTCGTCGGCGATTTCCAGGTCAATCCCTTTCACCGCTTGGACGTTGCCCTCGAACGATTTAACGACCTTGCGGATCGAAACCCCGGCCATGCGACCTCCCTAGCCCTTGGTGGCACCGGCAATCAGGCCGGCGGTGTAGTAATCCATCAGGAACGCACAAATGACAATGGGGGGAGCCGTGGCGAGTACGCAACCCGCCGCCGCCGCGCGGGCAGGCAAGTGGGTGCGGCAAAGCCGGGGCTGGCCCATGAGGGTTGGCACCCGGGCGGTCCGGGCCGTCGCGGCAACCAGTGGTCCTTGGTCGCCCCCGCGGTCAGGCCGACACCACGCCGGCGTCGAGAGCGCCAGCGGGAATCGCCCAGGGCACCAGCGGCAGGCCGCGCCAGATGGGCTGCCGGCCGTTCACGCTTCGGCGCGCAACTCGCCCAGCACGCGGTTGGTGTCGGCGTCGATTTCCTGCAGCGTCACCGGATAACCCCACAGGGTTTGCAGATGCGCCAGCGTCTGCCGCGCCGAGGCGTCGTGCAGCCGCTGCTTGTGGCGGGAGACGTAGCTGAGTTTCAGGCTGCGGTCGCCGGCGAGGTCGATGTCGGTGGCTTCGATCAGGGGCGCTGCCCGGGCGGGGTCGTAGTGGTCGGCGAGCAGCGAGCGGATGCGGCGATAGCCGCTGTCGTCGTGGATTTCGGTGACCTCGTAGGCCGGCTCGTTCGCCTGGTCGTTCAGGTTCACCATGCGGAAGGCGCGCATCACCTTGGGGCCGAGGAACTGCCGCACCAGACTCTCGTCGCGGTATTCCGCCCAGGCCTCGCGCAGCGTGCTCCAGGGGTCGCCATTGCCGGCGAAGGCGGGGAACCAGCGCGCATCCTCCGCATCGGGCGCGGTGCAAACGCGCTCGATGTCGCGCATGATGGCGAAGCCGAGCGCGTATGGGTTCCAACCCTGGAAGTTGGAGTCGGCCAGCGTCGGCTGGCGGGTGACCGCGGTGTGGGAGGTGAGGAATTCCAGGAAGGCGCCGTCGCCGATCTGGCCGCGGTCGTGCAGCCGCGTCATGATGGCGTAGTGCACGGCGGTGGCGCAGCCCTCGTTGGCCAGCTTGGTCTGCTGCTGCGGATAGAAATACTGCGCCACCACGCGGACGATACGGACCAGCTCGCGCTGCCAGCCGCGCAGCCCGGGCGCGTGCTTCTCGCATAAATAGAGAAGATTCTCCTCCGGCAGGTTGAGCACCGCCTTGGCCTGGTTGACGGTGCGCTCGCTCGCCGCTGGCCGGTCGCTGCCCGGCACCGTGCTCCACAGCGGGTTGTGGCTCTCCTCCTCGTAGCGCTGGCGGGCACGGGCGCGCTCTTCCTCGTCGGCCAGCCGCCACTTGCGCCGCAGGTAGCGGTGCACGCCCTGGCCCTGCAAGGCGTGCGCGGCATCCAGGATGCGCTCCACCGCGGCCAGCCCGTAGCGCTCCTCGCATTCGGCGACGAAGCGGCGGGCGAAGGCGAGATAATCGAGGATGCCGTCGGCGTCCGTCCACTGGCGGAACAAGTGGTTGGCGCGGAAGAAATGGTTGTGGCCGAAGCAGGCGTGCGCGATCACCAGCGCCTGCATCGTCATCGTGTTCTCCTCCATCAGATAGGCGATGCAGGGGTTCGAGTTGATGACGATCTCGTAGGCCAGGCTCTGCATGCCGGCGCGGTAGAGCAGCTCGTCGCGAACGAAGCGCTTGCCGAAGCTCCAGTGCCGGTACATCAGCGGCAGGCCGACGGAGGAATAGGCGTCGAGCATCTGCTCGGAGGTGATGACCTCGATCTGGCTGGGATAGGGGGTCAGGCCGAGTTCGCCGCAGGCGATTTCCTCGCAGGCCCGGTAGGTCGCGTCGAGCTTGGCGAAATCCCACTCGGCGCCGTCGAACAGCAGGGTCACGGCACCACCCCCACCGGGTCCTTGCGGAACAGCTCGGCGAACACGCCCCAGACGTCGCGCAGTTCCGCCAGCCGGCGCATGGCCAGTTGCCGCTCGCCAGCCTCGGCGATGGCGCGGTAGGTGCTCCACAGGGCGGTCTCCATCCCCGGGGCGGCGCCGAACCGCTCGTCTTCGCCCTGGCCGGTTTCAACATAGGCGAAGTAGCGCACCAGCGGCAGGATGCGCGCCATCAGCGCCACGACGGCGCTGGCGTCGGCGTGCATGTTGTCGCCGTCCGAAGCCTGGGCGACGTAGATGTTGAAGGCACCGGGCGGAAACCGCTCGGCCTGCACGCGCAGCATCTCGGCCAGCGCCGAGGACACCACGGTGCCCCCGGTCTCGCGCGAGCGGAAGAAGGTTTCCTCGTCCACTTCCTGGGCGCGTTCGGTGTGGCGGATGAACACCACATGCACGCGGTCGTATTTGCGCTCCAGGAACAGGTGCAGCAGCATGAAGAAGCGCTTGGCCAGGCCCTTCATGTGCTCGGTCATCGAGCCGGAGACGTCCATCAGGCAGAACATCACCGCATCCGAGGCAGGCAGGCGGACGCGTTCGTGGCGGGCGTAGCGAACGTCGATCGGGTCGATGAAGGGAATGCGCGCGATGCGGCGCAGCACCAGATCGAGCGCGTTGCGGGCGGCGGCGAGGCGGGCATCGTCGCCGGCCGCGACGGCATCGGCGACTTCCCGCTCGACGTTGGCGAGGTCTTCGCGGTCGGGGCGGCGCAGCGCCACCCGCCGCGCCAGGCTGTTGCGCATGGTGCGGCGCACGTCGAGCGCCGTCGGTTGGCCGGAGATGGAGAAGCCGGCCCGGCGCGGCTTGCTCAGCATGGCCTCGCCGAGCTCGGTCCGGGTCAGGCGGGGCAGTTCCAGTTCCTCGAAGAAGCAGTCAAGGAATTCCTCACGCGTGAGGGTGAACTCGAAGCTGTCTTCGCCGTCGCCGGAATCGGCTCCGTCGCGGCCACGCCCGCCGCCGCCCTGCGGCTTGGGGATGGTGTCGCCGCGATTCAGCGTGCCGGTGCCGGGCAGCACGTAATCACCGTCGGCTCCGGCGGCCCCGCGGAAAGCGGGTTCGCCGGTGCCGGCGACGCGGACCTTCACTTCTTCGTCGGCGCCGACATCGGAGATGCGCCGGCGGTCGATGCTGTCGGCGACCGCGCGGCGCACCTGCGCCTTCACCCGCACCAGGAAGCGCTGCCGGTTGGGCAGGCTCTTGCCTTGCGGATTCGGGCGGCGGTCGACAATCATCATGGCGGTATCCGGACCCTTTGCTGCGGCGCGGGGACGCCGCTTACCCCGATTTTTGCACCCGCATGAACCACTCCACCGAACGGCGCACCTGCCGCTCGGTATAGCCGCGTTCCTTCATGCGGGCGATGAAATCGCCGTGCTTGCGCTCGGTGTCGACATCCTTCTTGGCGCTGAAGGAAATGATCGGCAGCAGTTCCTCGACCTGGCTGAACATGCGGTGCTCGATGACCTCGCGGATTTTCTCATAGGCGGTCCAGCGCGGCATGTGGCCGCCGTCGCGGGCCTTGGCACGGAGCGCGAACTTCACCACCTCGTTGCGGAAATCCTT